>NZ_JAPSIW010000904.1 GCF_031178505.1 Streptomyces sp.
TCTTCGCGAGGATGCGGGCGATGTCCAGGGCCACGTTGCCGACGCCGAGGACGGCGACCTTCTCGGCCGACAGGTCCCAGGTGCGCGGGACGTCCGGGTGGCCGTCGTACCAGGAGGCGAAGTCGGCGGCGCCGAGGGAACCCTCGAGCTCCACGCCGGGGATCTTCAGCTCGCGGTCGGCCATGGCGCCGGTCGAGAAGATCACGGCGTCGTAGAAGGCGCGCAGGTCGTCCAGGTGCACGTCGGTGCCGTAGTCGACGTTGCCGAACAGGCGGACCTGCGGCTTGTCGAGGACCTGGTGGAGGGCGGTGATGATGCCCTTGATGCGGGGGTGGTCGGGGGCGACGCCGTAGCGGATGAGGCCGAAGGGGGCGGGCATCCGCTCGAAGATGTCGATGGACACGCCCGGCTCGGTGGCGGCCTCGGACTTCAGCAGCGCATCGGCGGCGTAGATTCCGGCGGGGCCGGCGCCGACGATCGCGACCCGGAGGGGGCGGGGCATGACTGGGTTCCCTTCGCAAACGACGTGGCGGCGAAGCCGCCGACACTTAGGTCACCCTAATTAACGGCCCGCGCCCAGCGGTACCCGCCCCCGGTCTATGGGCTCATAAGGCAGACTTATGGCTACTCAAAGGGCGTGGAGAGGATCAGGACCACCAGCGCCACGCCGTCGAGGCCCAGGAACAGCAGGAACCACCCCATGAACGTGTTGAAGCGCTGGGTGAACGACGGCTTCACCGGGTGGACCTCCGCCGGCTCCTCCGGGTCGTAGCACACCTCGGCGTACGGGCCGTAGGAGTCGGGGAAGGCGACCCGGGTGACGTTCCGGTCGTCCACGTAGAGGTACGCCCCCGGCACGTTCGCGGGCCGGGCGAAGACCCTGGTGCCGTGCTTGCGGACGCGCCGCACGTGCAGCCATTTCCCGACCTCGTACACCCCGAAGCCGAGGGCCGCCGTCGCGAGGAACCCGACGGGGACGACCGCGATGGCCCGCCCGGCGTCACCGAGCAGCCCGGCGAGCACGCTCACGCCCACGACCGCCCCGACGCAGCCCAGCACGAGCCGCTTCATCCGGCGCACGTACCGCTCGCGCCAGAGCGTTTTCCGCGTCCGTACGATGACGAGCGCGGCGCCGTCGATCTCCTCCTCCGGTTCGAGCCGCAGCGCGTTCACCCCGGCGGCGAAGGCCGCCGCGGCGGTCTCGTCCACGTCCTCGACCCGGTGCACGACCGGCTCGGTCCCCGTGCGCGCCCGCAGCTCCACGGCTATGGTCCGCCCCTCGGTCCAGACGCGGGCGACGGCCTCACCGGGGATCGTCAGCTCCTCGCGGGGACGGTCCAGCACCAGCCCCCGCTCGGCGGCGCTCAGGACGACGCCGTCACGGCCGCCGAGGATGGGCAGGGACGCGATGATCGACATGCCGGTGATGGTAGGGGCGGGGGCCCAGCGGCGTCAGCCCTTCACCGTCACGAACAGGATGGCCCCGAGGGCGTAGAGGCTGCCGCCGGCGATCCCGCACCCCAGGAGGGTGACGAACGCGATCCCGATCCGCTCGTACGGCCCGGCCGGGTGGACGACCCGCCGCGGGTCGCGCGGGTCGTAGGCCAGCTCGATCCGGTCGGGACCCGAGGTCGTCGTGTACGTGTGCCGGCCGCCCGTGGCGTCCGTGAACCGGTACACCTTCCGGTTGTTCGTGTAGTGGCTGAACTCGCCCATGACCGTGATGCCGTGCCTCGGCAGGTGCCACTGGCGGTACGTCTCCACGCCCGCGAGATGGATCATGAAGGCGCCGATGCCGCCGAAGACGAGGGCCATCAAGAAGCCGAAGGCGTACTCGCCCTTCGGCGCCCGCAGCGCGACGAACACGTCCACCGCGACCAGCACCGCCGCGACGACGCCGCCCACGATCCAGTTCCTGGTGGCGCGGGGCGGCGGGTCGGCGAGGGCGAAGGTGGTGACGAGCGCGGCGCCGTCGGGCGCGGGCTCCGCCGGCAGCGCGGCGGTCACGGCGTCGGCGAACGCGAGGGCGGCGGCCTCGCTCACGTCCGTGACCCGGTAGATCCTCGGCTCGGTCCCCTCCGGCGCCGACAGGACGATCGCGACGGACCGGCCCTCCGCGTGGACGAGCTGGATCGCCGCGAGGGGTATCCGGTGCTCCTTGTCCGTCCGGCGGAGGGTGACCGGCCCGCCCCCCTCGAACCGGAGGACGGAGCCGGCGCCGCCCCGCAGGAGGAGGGAGGGGGTGGTCGTCATCCCTTGACGCCCGCGACGAAGACGGCCCAGGCGGCGGCGGGGACGACGAGGACGGGGCCGGTGGGATTCTTGCTGTCGCGGACGGGCACGACACCGGAGAGGTCGTCCAGGACTTCGAGGCACGATCCGCCCTCGCCGTTGCTGTACGAACTCTTGCGCCACGCGCCGACGAAGTCGTGCGACACCTCG
>NZ_JAPSIW010000905.1 GCF_031178505.1 Streptomyces sp.
GGTCGGAGAGCAGGGCGTTCATCTTGTTCTGCTCGGTGACCGGCATGCCCAGGCCCCGGTCCTCGACCTCGATCGCCAGTCCGGCCGTGACGTACTGGGCGCGGAGGAGCACCGTGGTGTGCGGCGCGGAAAACAGGGTGGCGTTCTCGACGAGTTCGGCGAGGAGGTGGATGACATCGGCGACCGCGTGGCCCCGGAGCGTGCCGTCGATCGGCGGCACCAGCTTGACCCGGGGGTACTGCTCGACCTCGGCGATGGAGGAGCGGAGCACCTCCGTCATGGTGACGGGGTTCGACCACTGGCGGCGGGAGATGGCGCCGCCGAGCACGGCGAGGTTCTCGGCGTGACGGCGGATGCGGGTGGCCAGGTGGTCGACGTGGAACAGACCCTTGAGCAGCTCCGGGTCCTCGACCTCGTTCTCCAGTTCGTCGAGGAGCTGGATCTCGCGGTGGACGAGGGACTGCAGGCGCCGGGCGAGGTTGACGAAGACCTCGACCTTCTGTTCGTTGCCGACGCTGCTGGAGAGCCGGGAGGCCTGGACGACGGCGGCGACGGCGGCCTCGTGGGAGCGGTTCAGCTCCTGGGCGAGCAGGTCGAACTCGTCGCCCGACGGGGCGGTCGTGGGGAGCGCGGGCCTGGGGGGCGGGCTCTCGCCGCGGCGCAGTTGCTCCACGATCGCGCGGAGTTCGCTCTGGCTGCGGGCGCTGGAGCGGCGCAGGGCGTTGCAGCGGTCCAGGACGGCCTTGGCCGCCCGGTCGGCGCCGAGCGCGGCGGCGGTCACGGAGGCGACCGTGAGGGCCGCGGCCCCGGTGAGCGCGGCCCAGAGGCCGGGGGTGGGGCTGGCGCCGGTGGAGCGGATGGTGAAGAGGACGGCGGCCGCGCCGCCCAGGGCCACCGCCACGGCGGGGAGCACGGAGGTGCGGAGGAGCTGGGGTCGTATGCGGGCTTCCGTCGGGACCTGTCCGGGGGTCCGCGCCGGTGGGTTGCCGCTGGTACCGGGGGCGGAACGGGCGCCTGACCGGCCGTGCCGGCCGCCTTCGCGGCGTTCGGACCGCGAGGAGGGTGCGCGAAGTTGAGACATGAGTGTCCTTGGTACGTGCCCGGGAATCGGCGTACTGCGGGATGTTCGACGGGGGGTGGACTACGGGGGTGTGCTGCCGGGGGTCGTGCGGGTGCTGCGTACGGTACGTGCGGGGGTGAGGTGTGTGGTTCCGATGAGCCTTCCGATGATCATCAACCACACACTGTAGTCGCCAACCGATCCTCGGCGGCGCGCAGTTGGCAAACTTACCCGTAGAGCGCCCGAGTCTGGTATTACCTCTCGCACGACAGGCCGAGAACCGATGGCCGAAAGGCGATGGGCCGACGCGGGAAGGCCGGAACGGAAGAGGGCGGTGGCGCCGTGGCACCCCGCCCTCCACCGGAATCGGCCGTGACCGGAATCCGCCGGACCGGCCACCGTCCCTCCTGATCCACACCCGGTCACGGGGCGCTCGCGGTCTCCGGTCCGCCGGCCCCGGGTCCGTGCCGGCCCCGCACGGGCCGCTGATCACGGGGGGCGCCGCGGCGTCGGGAAGGTCACCCACGGTGAGAGCGGAATTCCCCCGGCCACCCGGGACCGGCACCCGGACCCCGGTGGTTCGCGAGGCGACGCGGCGACTTCGTAGACTGGGACAAAGGCCTCGGTAACGGTCAAGATCTTCGGACCGGGGAAGGTGCGTGACGAAGCGGATCGGAGCGGACATGCGACGGCGTCCCCAGGAGCCGGCCGGCGACCCCGAAGGCCTGTTCGACATGGCGGACCTCCTGGCCGCCGCGACCGGGGAGCGGGAGGACCGGCCGTTCCGTGACGGGCCCGAGGCGCGCAGACTGCTGCGCGTGGCGGAGATCCACGCGGAACCGGCCGCCGCCGCGTCGTGGCGGGGCCGCCAGATCATCGCGCGCTTCCCCGAGGCCCGGCTCGTCGAGACGGAATCCCACTGGCGCATCCCGCACCTGCACGGCAACGAGGGGAACGTCGAGCGCTGGGTCAGGATCAAGACCGAGACCCTGGTCCTGGGCGAACGCTCCTCCCTCACCGTCCGGCCGAACGGCCGTTCCGCCGACTGGATCGCCCCCGGTCTGTCCAACGGATGCGCCATGGCCTGCGCGTACTGCTACGTGCCGCGCCGCAAGGGGTACGCCAACCCCGTCACCGTCTTCACCAACGTCGACCGCGTCCTGGGCGCCCTCGCCCGCCACATCGCCGCCACCGGCCCGAAGAGGGAACCCAACCAGTGCGACGAGCGGGCGTGGGTCTACGACATCGGCGAGAACGGTGACTGCTCGGTCGACGACCTGATCAGCGACAACACCGCCGACCTCGTCCACGCCTTCCGCCGCTGGCCCACGGCCAAGGCGTCCTTCGCGACGAAACTGGTCAACCCCGATCTGCTGCGGCTG
>NZ_JAPSIW010000198.1 GCF_031178505.1 Streptomyces sp.
CGCGGGACAGCCTCTTGCGCTGGCCACCGCCCTGGCCCACGGGGTTGTTGATGTTCTTGCTGTCGGTCACGGGTTCTCCCGGTGGTGAGGTGAAGCGATCTACGGATGCATGGGTGGGGACGGGCGCGGCGACGTCGAAGGACGCCGACGAGGGGCCCGTCACGCTCTCACTCGTGAATCGGCGTCCGGAAGAACATGACGAAGACGTTACCCGGTTCCGTCGGCTCCGCGCGCCGAGGAGTCCCGGCGCGGCCTGCCGGCGGGTGCTCAGCGGGCCCGCAGGCGGACCGGGAGGCGCTCCAGGCCGTTCACGACGATGGACTCCACCGGGACGGCCGGGCCTGTCTGTTCGACGGTCTTCACCCTGTCGAGGAGTTCCGAGAAGAAGATCCGCATCTCCGCCCGTGCCAGCATCCCGCCGAGGCAGAAATGCTCTCCGGCGCCGAGCGCGAGATGGCGGTTGGGCGTACGCGTGATGTCGAAGCGGTCCGGGTCCGGGAAGACGCGTTCGTCGCGGTTGGCCGAGGGGATCCACAGCACCACACGATCGCCCGCGTCGAGCCACCGGTCCCGCAGGAGCACCGGCTCGGTGACCGTGCGCATGACGTGGGTGGCGCTCGAAGTGAACCGCAGCACCTCCTCGACCGCCGTCGGCAGCAACTCCCTCTCCACGCGCAGACGTTCCCAGTCCCTCGGGTGGCCGAGGAAGACGTGGAGCCCGCTCGACACGGCCAGCCGGACGTTCTCGGTGCCGCCCACGAGCAGGTTGTCGCAGTTGAGCAGCACCTCCTCCTCGGTGAGCAGCTCCCCGTCGACCCGGCCCGTCACCAGGGCGCTCACCAGATCGTCGGCCGGGGTGTCCATGCGCTGGTACATGAGCTCGGTGAAGTACTGCATGATCTGCAGGTGGGCGGCGCCGCGGGCCTCCGGCTCGCCGGCGGCGAACGCCGACTTCGTGAGAGAGAAGAGAAGTTCCTGGTCCCCGTCCGGTACGCCCATCAGCCGGCAGATGACGTACAGGGGCAGTCGCGCCGCCACCTCGGTGACGAAGTCGCACTCCTCCAGCTCGATCGCGTGCGCCAGGACGTTCCGTACGGCTTCCCGCATCGACTCCTCGAGGGCACGGACCGAGCGGGTGGTGAACCAGCCGGCCACCAGGTTGCGCAGCGCCTTGTGCCGGGGCGGGTCGGTGAGCGCCAAGGTCCGGCCGCCGCCCACGTCCGCGCCGTGCGCGGTGGGCCGCAGCAGAATCCCCTGGGCGGAGCTGAAGACCCGGGCGTCGCGGCTGACCGCGCGGACGTCCTCGTACCGGGTGAGGGACCAGAAGCCCGGGTAGCGGGTGGGTTCGTGCCAGTGCATCGGATCGTGCTCGCGCAGCGCGCGCCACACGGCGTGCACCGAGTCGTCCGCGTGGAACCCGGGGTCGGTCAGCCGGGCCGGATCGAGGACGGAGGGCATCATGACCGGTCTCCCGACGGAAGGGTGCGAAGCAGCTCGGCGAGGCCCTTGACGAGACTGTGTGCCACGTCGTGCGACACGGCGTCGGGGCGGTGATTGACCACCAGCCGCAGCCGTCCGTCGGCCAGTGGCCACACCTCGGTCTGGACCTCCAGCGGAACCTCCAGGTAGCGCGGTCGTACGAACTCCGTCGTCAGGCCGTGGAGCGGCAGCTCGGGCACCGGGTTGTCCTGGAGGACGAACAGCGTCTGGAAGAGCGGGGCCCGGCCGGTGCGGGGCGGGTTCACCAGACGCACCACCTCGTCGAAGGCGAGGTCCTGGGCGGCGAAGCTCCGGCCGACGATCCGGGCGGTCGCGGCGACGGCCCCTGGGTCCGCGCCCAGGGCGGCCCCGCGCAGCCGGATGCAGGCCATGTCGATGTGACAGCCGACGGCGCTCTCCAGGGCGCCGTCCTGACGCTGGGAGGCCGGGACCCCGACGGCGAAGTCCTCACCACCGGTCAGGCCGGCGAGCAGCCGGCCGTAGCGGGACAGCAGCAGGGTGAAGCGGGTGACCCCGAACCGGGCGGCCGCCCTGTCGAGGCGTGCCACGGCCTCCCTCTCCAGGGTCACCTCGCACCGGCCCGGCGGGACCTTCTCCCCGGTCGCGGGGAATCCCGGCCAGTTCACCTCCGGTACGCCGGTCAACTCCTCCACCAGCCGGCGTCGTTGGCCGTCGAGATCGGCAAGGGCGCGCCGCCGCGTCCGCAGCAGGTGCGTCATCGCCGCGGTGGGCGCCTCGGGGCGCGCGGGCGCCCGGCCGGTGCGGACACGCTCCCCGTACGCCTCGGCGAGGTGGGTGGCGAGGACGGACTCCGACCCGCCGTCGAAGGCGATGTGGTGCACGACGCAGCCGAGGACATGGCCGCGCGCCGGCGAGGCGCCGTCGAGTGGCACCAGGGCGGTACGCCAGACGTCCCCCTCGGTGATCTCCAGCGGTTCGGCGAGGGTCTCCCGCAGGAGTTCGACGGCGGTCTCCCGGTCCGGAGCGGTGGCGAGCACCTCCAGCACGGGGGCGGGCGCGCCGACCGGGCGGCAGACGGGATCAGGGTCGAGCACATAGGCCGAGCCGAGGACCTCGTGCCCCCGGTGGACGTCCCCGACCGCCGCTTCGAGGGCGTCCAGGTCGAGTTCCCCCTCGACGGTCCACAGCAGCAGACAGTGCGCGGAACGGTCGTCGGGGTCGAGGAGGTGCCGGGTCAGATAGACGCCCTGCATGGGTGTGAGCGGTACGTCCCCGGCCGGTGCCGTCCCGTCGCCGGTACGGTCCGCCCCGGCCGTGTCGCGCAGCCACGCGGCGAGCGCACGGGCGGTCGGATGCTCGTACACGCGCGTCAGCGGTACGGGCCGCCCGAGTTCGGCGGACAGCCGTGCGCACACCCGGCCGGCGCCCAGGGAGGTCCCGCCGAGTTCGGTGAAGGCCAGGTCCGGGGGCACCGCGGCGACGCCGAGCACATCGGCGAACACCCGGGCGACCCGCCGGACGCCGGGATCCTCCTCCGTGCCGGACGGATCCGGGAGGTCCCACGACCCCGCCGGCGCGGCGTGCGCGCGGGCCAGCTCGAGGAGCGCGCGCTCGTCCAGCTTTCCCCTGCCCGTCACCGGGAACGAAGGGACGGCGATCACGGCCTCCGGGCGCTGGTAGTGCACGAGGGCCGTGCGCAGCTCCCCGGCGGCGGTAGCCAGCGCGTCACCGGGAACGCGCGGCACACAGAAGGCGAGCAGAGCCTCGACGCCACCCTCGCCGTCCCGGCGTGCCACCACGCGGCAGTGCCGGACGGCGGGCAGCAGCCGCTCGATCTGCCGCTCCACCTCGGCCGGTTCGACCCGGTGGCCGCGTATCTTCACCTGCCGGTCGACGCGGCCGCGGTAGTGGAGCACCCCCTCACCGTCGAACTCGCCCAGGTCTCCCGTGCGGTAGACCCGTACGGCCCGGCCGTCGACCGTCACCTCGGGGAAGCGCGCCGCGGTGAGTCCGGGGTCACCGAGATAGCGCAGGGCGAGGCCCTCGCCCGAGACGCAGATCTCGCCGTCGAGGAGGTGGACCCGGGTGCCGGGCACGGGCCGGCCGACCGGAATGCCGCCGGGCCGGTCGCAGTCGCCCTCGACGATCCGGTGGGTGGTGGACAGCGCGGTGTTCTCGGCCGGGCCGTAACCGTTGAGCAGCGTGACACCGGGATGCCGGCGCAGGAAGGCGCGCACGTGCGGGACGGAGAGCCGCTCCCCGCCGATCATGAGCTGGGCCAGCCCGGCGAAGGCGTCCGGATCCTCGTCCACGATCATGTTGAACAGGCTGCTGGTCAGCCACACGGTGTTCACGCCGTGCGCGGCCACCCCCTCGCGCAGGGCCTGGGCGGACAGGTAAGGCTCGCCGATGATCAGGGCGGTGCCGCCGCCGAGCAGCGCGCCCCACAGTTCGAACGAGAACATGTCCCAGGGCAGCGCCGCGGCCATCGGCATGACCGTGTCCGGGGCGAACCGGGCGAACGTGCCGGGGCGTACGAGCCGGCTCAGGGCCCGGTGCGGGACCACCACGCCCTTGGGCCGCCCCGTCGTCCCCGAGGTGAAGAAGACACAGGCCGGAGCCGTCTCCGGCACGTCGACCGGTTCGAAGCCGGCGGCCGGGTCCGGCGGACCGGTCGGGGCGTCGGCCACGGACCACACCGGCGTCCCCGTGGGCACCCCGGCACTCCCCGGACCCGCCACGATCAGCCGGGCGTCCAGGTCCTCGACGATCTCCCGGATGCGCTGCTCCGGCCAGCCCTCGTCCAGCACCGCGTAGGCGGAGCCCCGTTTGAGGATCGCCAGGACGGCGACGACCAGGTCCACACCGCGGGGCAGCAGGACCGGCACCAGCTCACCGGGGCCGACGCCCCGCCGGGCGAGCGACCCGGCCCAGGCGTCGGCCCGGCGGTCCAGTTCCCGGTAGCCGACCGAGCGGGCCCCGGACACCAGAGCGGTGGCCCCGGGCCGGGCCTCGGCGTGCCGGCGTACCGCCGCGTGCAAGGAGGTCATGCCCGGCTCCCCGCGCCGACGATCTCGCGCAGGGCGCGACCGAACGTCTCGATCTCCTCCACCGTGTTGTAGTAGTGCACCGAGGCGCGGACGGCCGTCTCCACACCGCGTTCGGCCATGTAGAGCGGGGTGTGGTTGCCGACGATCCTCCAGACGTTGATGCGCCGTCGGCCGAGGCGCCGCCGGATCTCGTCGGCGGGAATGTCCGCGTGCCGGAAGGACACGATGCCCGACTGCACCTCTCCGGGGGCGATGAGTTCGATGCCGGGGGTCCGCTCCACGGTCTCGCGCAGCGCCCGGAACACGTCCTTGTGGTCGAAGGGGGTGCCCGACTCGAAGAGGGTGAGCGCGGCGTCGAAGCCGGCCACCGCGGCGGTGGTGCGTTCGGCGAGCTCCAGGCCGCGGGCGCCGGGGTCCGTGACCCGGTAGCCGGTGGGCGAGTCGACGTGCGCGACGTGCAGATCGTGGAAGTCGGTGACCAGCGCCTCGCGCAGCCGCGGTGCCACATAGGCGAAGCCGGTGCCGCGCGGACCCCGCAGGAACTTCCGGCCGGCGCCGGTCAGCAGCTGGCATCCGATGCGGGAGACGTCGACCGGGACCTGGCCGATCGACTGGCAGGCGTCCACGGCGTAGAAGCAGCGGTAGGGGGCGAGGATGCGGCCGATCTCCTCCACCGGGTTGACGATGCCGCAGCCGGACGGGATGTGGGTGACGGACACCAGGGCCACGTCGTCGGCGATGTGCGCGGCCATCCAGTCCAGGTCGAGATCGCCGCCCGGCAGGGTGGGGACGACCTCGATCCGGCAGCCGGTCCGGTCGCGCAGGGAGAACAGGGAGATGAGGTTGCCCGCGTACTCGTACGGGGTGACCCAGACGCGGTCGGCGGGGCCGAGCCGCAGTTTGGGCACGACCGCGCACCAGGCCCGGGTCGCGCTGTCGAACAGGGCGACGTCCTCGACCGGGGCGCCGATCGCCCGGGCGAGCCGCTGGTAGACCTCGCCCTGCAGCAGGTCGTCCAGCGACTCCTCGGTCTCGTAGCAGCCGATCGCCGCCTCACGCGCGATGCAGGCCTCCATGGCCGCGCGGACGGTGTCGGGCATCAGCCCGGCCCCCGCCGTGTTGAGGTGAACGAGCCTGTCTTCGGTCGGACGTACGCCTTGCTCTGCCACTTCGTGCTCCTTCGTTCTCGAGTCGGGCTGTCCGGCCGTGATCCGCCGGACACGCGCTGCTGCCGGACGCCTGCCGCGGAGGCCGGTCCGGCGATCCCTCGCGGGTGTCCCGCCGATCCTGCCGGGCTCGCGGGGTCCGGTGCGCGCGTCCTCCCGTAGCCCTTCGGGCACGGGAGGCGCCGCCGGCGCAGGGGCTCCTCCGCCTCGCGATCGTCCCCCCGGCCCTGCGGGCCCGGGAGAGACCACCCCGGGCACCGGATGCCGCTCCCCGAGCCGGCCTGTTCGACGAGACACCCTCCTAGTAGCCGGCCCCGACGGCGCGCTCTCCCCGGTCGGCGAGGTCCGCGAGCGCCGTGAGCACCATCGGCGGGTGTTCCGCGAGCCGGTGCAGCAGGTGCAGCCACCAGTTCTCGCCGTAGGTCGCGTAGATGCGGCACGCGAATCCGGCGTCCTGGTACTCGCGCAGCAGGGAGGGCCGTACACCGTGCAACATCTCGATCTCGTCGACCCGCGCCAGAAGGCCGCAGGCCTTCGCCCGGGCCAGTACCTCGGGGTCCTGGGTGGCGAGGCTCAGCCGGACACCCGCGTCGACGAGCTGCTCAGCGAAGCGGAGGTAGCGGCCGTCGAGCGCCGGACCGCGGCCGAGGGCGACATCGGCCGGCTCCTGGAAGGCGCCCTTGACGAGGCGTACGCGGCGGCCCGGCCTGGCGACCGCCGCGATGTCCTGATCGCTGCGGTACAGATGGGCCTGGAGGGTGATGCCGACGTTCTCGTACCGCTCGGCGAGGTCCCGGTACACGCCGAGCACCGCGTCGACGGCCGGTGAGCGCTCCATGCTCAGCACGACCTCGCAGCCCTTGGCGGCCGCCGCCTCCACGATGCGGGCGCTGTTCTCCAGGGCGAGTTCGCGGGACACGGTGAGGCCCACGTTGGACAGGTCGAAGCCGAGCCGGCCCGGTACCGGATCGTGTGCGATCACGGACAGGTACTCCTGGACGACCTGCTCGATCTGCGCCGGGTCGGAGTTCTCCTCCCCGACGAACTCGACGGTGATCCCGTAGGACTTGTCGCGGAGCACCGTGAGGTGCCCGAGGAACTCCTCCCGGTCGGCGGCCAGTACGTACCTGCGCGCAGCGGGCGACAGGATGTCCTGGAGGACGGAGCCGGGCGCCGTGAAGGCGCTGCGGCACCGCTCGTCGGCGGCCAGGGCCCGCAGTCCCCGGGACGCGGCCTCGTGCAGCACGCGCTGCGAGGACTCGGTGTTCATGGCGCTACCTCGGACTTCCTGAGAGGGACACGGGCGGAGTACGGGAGGGGCGGGGGACACGGGCGGAGGCTGTCCCGTCATGCCTGGGGGGCGGCGGTGGAGGAGGAGGCGGCGGCGAGCAGCATCACGCGGGCGAAGGTGGGCTCGGCCGTCCCGGGTTCACCACCGTCCTTGCGCCACTGGCGGTACTTGGCCGCGTAACTGATGACGGTCTCCTTGTCGCGGCGCGAGCGGGGCCGGGTGAAGGCGCCGGCCCACAGTCCGTCCCACGCGGCGTAGACCGGGTCGCGCAGCAGCACGCGGTGGGCGCGCCCGAGGTTCCAGTGCGGAATGCCGGCGTTCATGTGGTGGACGAGGTGATAGCGGTCGTTGTGACGGCTGATCAGGAACTGTTCCAGGAAGCGCCCGTGCCGGTTCCGGGTGAGGAGGACCTGGTGCTTCTCGCTCTCGGGCATCGGATAGTGCTCGGACAGCTCGGCGAGCCAGCCGATGGCCACGTTCGTCGTGAACAACGGGACGAACCAGAACAGCAGCAGCTCCGGCAGCCACCCGAACCAGGCGCACAGCCCGAGGATCACCGCCCACTGGGTGACGAACACGGCACGCTCGGTCCGCAGGGGCACGGGGACGGACACACTGATCCGGGAGCTGTCGCAGAAGACCCGTTCGCGGGCTATGTAGCCGAGGTAGGCGAACGTCCGCAGACCCAGGACGGACAGGACCACTTCCCGCAGGAAGAAGTGCCGGTCGGAGCGCTCGGTGTCGTACAGGCCGCATTCGATGTGGAACGCGTAGTCGGGATCGGTCTCCGCGTCACCCAGGTTGCGGTGGTGGTTGCCCACGTGGGAACTGCGGTAAGGGCCGTACAGGTGCCACACGAGATAGCCCGAGAACACGGACCCGCCGAGCAGGTTGAGCGTCCTGCCACGGGCGAAGGTCTTGTGGCTGGACTCGTGCAGGAAGTGGGCGAGGAAACGCTGCACGGAGCCGATGACGACCAGGGCCACCGGATAGAACCAGTACGAGACACCGGCGCACAGGGCCACGGACGCGGCGATCAGGGCGTACTCGGCGAGCACGGCGAGCGGGCCGTGGTGGTTGTCGAGACGGCAGAGTGCCCGGAGTTCCTTTCTCACTCCGGGTTCGAGCCGGTCGAAGTTGAGTTGCTCGATTGCGGACATGCCCGTCCTTCTGTTGTTTCGCGCTGATGCGTTCTTTCGGGCGGGGGAGAGGGAAAGGCGCGAGGTGGGGCGGCGACTCAGGCCCCGGGGGTGAAGCCCAGAGCGCGCCCGTACAGCTCCAGCTCCGCCCGGAGCGAGGCGACGACGGTGGCCGATCGCCGGAAGCCGTGTCCCTCGCCCTCGAAGGTCAGATAGCGGTGTGCGACGCCCGATCCGTCGAGCAGGGCGAGCAGCCGCTCGGCCTGCGCCGGCGGGCAGACGGTGTCGTCGAGCCCCTGGAGCAGCACGAAGGGAGCCCGGATGCGGGACGCCCCGGCCAGCGGGGACTGCGCCTCGTAGCGGTCCTTCGCGGCGGGCCAGGGACCGATGAGCCCGTCGAGGTAGCGGGATTCGAAGTCGTGCGTGCCCTGGGTGCGCCAGCCGACGGCGTCGAGCACCGGGTAGTAGATGCCCGCCGCCCGGTAGAGCTCCGGTTCGGCCGCGAGCGACGCCGCCGCCGTCCAGCCGCCGGCGCTGCCGCCACGGATGGCGACCCGCTCGGGGGCGG
Organism: Streptomyces sp.; assembly: GCF_031178505.1. GTDB lineage: Bacteria > Actinomycetota > Actinomycetes > Streptomycetales > Streptomycetaceae > Streptomyces > Streptomyces gulbargensis. Next base: position 8,676 of record NZ_JAPSIW010000198.1, read on the forward strand.
CGAGGCCGTCCGCGATCAGACCGCGGATCGCGGTGGCGCAGTCGCGTACGTCGGTCACGCCCCAGGTCCCGCGCAGCCGCTCGCGGTAGGCCCGGCCGTATCCGGTCGAGCCGCCGTACTGCACGTCGATCACACCGATACCGCGGCTGGTGAAGTAGTTGATCTCCTGATTCCGCGTCAGGTACGAGCGGCCGGTGGGGCCGCCGTGGACGAAGACCAGCCAGGGCGGCAGTTCGCCCTCGGGCCCGCTGAACTCGGGGTTCGTCGGCGGATACACGTGGGCGTGCACCGCCTCGCCCTCCGGGCCCCGGTACGTACGCCGGTGCGGCGTGCTCGCCCAGGCCTCCGTGCCCGCGTCCGCCGGGGCGCGCAGGACCTCGGTCGCGCCGCCGGCCGGATCGGTCAGGACGACGGTGCGACGCCGGTCCGGTCCCGCGGACACCGCGGCGATCCGGCGGCCGTCCGTCGCGGGGAAGAACCATTCGGTGGCCGTGACCGGGCAGTCGGTGAGCTGCCCTTCCGGGCTGAGGACACCGAGCCGGCGCTCGCCGACTCCGTGGAGCACGGCCAGACCGCCGTCGTCGAGCGGCAGGAGCCATCGCAGGCCGATCCGCCACAGGGCGTCGCCGAACTCCTCGGCCCGGCCGCACACTTCGCGGGACCCGCCCTCCGGCAGGATCTCGTGGACGTTCCACCAGCCCTGGGGGTCGGTGACCGCGTAGAGCCGTCCGGAGCCGTCGGCCGCCCATTCGACCTGGGTGATCGACTCCCGGCCGCCGCCCGCGAGCCTGACCGGCTCGGTCAGCGTGCCGTCGGCCGTCACCGACGCGCTCATCAGGTCGGTGGAGTCCCAGGGCATCGCCGGATGGTTCCAGCCCAGCCAGACCACCCGGCTTCCCCCGGGTTCGATCCGGGGCCCCGTCAGGAAGTCATGCCCGGACGCCAACTCCCGTACGGCGGAGGGGTCGTCGTGCGCGCTGCCGTCGAGCGGGAGTGCCACCAGGTGCCGTACCGCCCGTAACGCGGCCTCGTCGGACACGGCCTCGCGCAGACACCAGACCTCGTCCCCGCGCACGGCGAAGTCGGCGTACCGCAGTTC
>NZ_JAPSIW010000906.1 GCF_031178505.1 Streptomyces sp.
CTGCGGGTAGGCGGCCGGCCACGTCGGTGCTGTCGTACGGTCGTCGAGCATGGTCACTGAGAATACGGCCCACGACCGACAGTCCCGCCCCCGGTGTCCTGGATGTCCCTGATGTCCGGTGAAGCCTCTTCAACTCCTCCGCCCCGGCGACGCCTTGCCGCCCGCCCGCCCCGGGCGGGTCGGTCCACGGCCGGCGGGCGCCCGGACGCGACGCTCCTGGGGTGACCGAACCCACCGCGCACGACGAACCCCGCGGCGGCCTCGGCACCCGCCTCAACTGGCTGCGGGCCGCGTGCTCGGGGCCGACGACGGAGTCGTCTCCACGGCGGGACCGGTCCTCGGGGTCGCCGGGGCCACCGGGGCCAACTGCGCGAGCGGCCGGAGGCCGAACTCGCCGAGCCGACCGGGCTCCTGACCGAGCGTGGTCTCCCGTGACGCGGCGCGCGAGGCCGCCGAACAGCTGACCGCGTGTGACGCCCTGCGCGCCCACGCGCGCGTGGAGCCGGGCATCGACCCCGACGCCCTCGCCGGCCCCTGGCACGCGGCCGGCGCCGGCTTCCTCGCCTTCACGGCCGGCGCCCCGCTGCCCCTCCTCGCGAGCGTCCTGCCCCCGGCGCCGGACCGGCTGTGGGTGACGGTCCTGTCGGTCCTCGCCGCCCTGGCCCTCACCGGCTGCTGGTCCGCCCGTCTCGGCGAGGCCCCCGCCGGCCGCGCCGTTCCGCGCAACACCGGCGGCGGCGCCCTGGCGATGGCGGTGACCTTCGCGGCGGGCTCCCCGCTCGGCGCGGCGGGCGTCTGAAACCCCACCCGGCACACGGGCCCCGTTGTCGGAAGGTGCCAAAGCTTGCTGACAAGCCGTCTCGCATACTTGTTGGTAACAACCTCTAGCGGCGCCCGCCGCCCCCCTCTACCGTCGACCGCATGCCGAACCTGCCCGATGTCGTGCTGTGGTCCATACCGGCGTTCGTCCTGCTCACCGTCGTGGAGATGGTCAGCTACCGCCTCCACCCCGACGAGGACGCCGCCGGGTACGAGGCCAAGGACGCCGCCACCAGCCTCGGCATGGGACTCGGCAGCCTGGTCTTCGACGCCCTGTGGAAGATCCCGGTCGTCGCGATCTACACCGCCGTGTACGAGCTCACCCCGCTGCGCGTCCCCGTCCTGTGGTGGACGATCCCGCTCATGCTGCTCGCCCAGGACTTCTTCTACTACTGGCAGCACCGCGGCCACCACGTGATCCGCATCCTCTGGGCCTGTCACGTCGTCCACCACAGCAGCCGCAAGTTCAACTTCACCACCGCGCTGCGCCAACCGTGGACCAGCCTGACCTCCTGGCCGTTCTACCTGCCGATGATCGCCCTCGGCGTGCACCCGGCGGCCGTCGCCTTCTGCTACTCCGTCAACCTCGTCTACCAGTTCTGGATCCACACCGAGCGCGTCGGCCGGCTCCCCCGCCCCTTCGAGTACGTCCTCAACACGCCCTCCCACCACCGCGTCCACCACGCCTCCCAGGGCGGTTACCTGGACCGGAACTTCGGCGGCATCCTCATCGTGTGGGACCGGATGTTCGGCTCCTGGGTCGGCGAGACCGAGCGGCCCGTGTACGGACTCACCAAGAACATCGACACGTACAACCCGCTGCGGGTCGCCACCCACGAGTACGCCGCCATCGCCCGCGACCTGCGCGCCGCGCGCGACTGGCGCGAGCGCGCCGGACGCGTCCTGCGCGGCCCCGGCTGGCAGCCCGCACCGCCCCCGGCCGGCGCCCCGGGCGTCCCCGGCACGCCCCAGGGCGGCACCGCGCCGGAGCCCGCCGCGTGACCACCCGTACCGCGACTCCGGGCCCCACCGCCACCGGCGCCGTCTCCCGCGCGCTCCTCGCCGCCTTCGTCCTCGCGGCAGCCGCCGACCTGATCGCGCTCCTCGCCGGCGCCGAGACCGGCCACCGGATCGCCAAGCCGCTGCTGATGCCGCTGCTCGCCGCCCACGCCGCGAGCCGTGGCGCCCCGAAGCTCCTGCTCACCGCGCTCCTGTTCGGCTGGGGCGGCGACGTCCTGCTGCTGTTCGACGCCGAGGCCGCCTTCCTCGCGGGCATGGGCTCCTTCGCCGCCGGACACGTCTGCTACCTCGTCCTCTTCGGGCGGAGGCGTACGTCCCCGCCGCTCGCCGGCCTGTACGCGGTGGCCCTCGTCGCCACCGTCGCCCTCCTCTGGCCCGACCTCCCGGCCGACCTCCGCGTCCCCGTCGCCGGCTACTCGCTGCTCCTCACCGCCATGGCCTGCCGGGCGAGCGCCCTCGGCGCCCTGGCGGGCGCGGGCGGCGCGCTGTTCCTGCTCTCCGACACCCTGATCGCGACCGGTGTCGCCGACTGGCCCCAGCCGCCCGTCCCCGACTTCTGGATCATGCTCACGTACCTGGCGGCGCAGTACCTGCTC
>NZ_JAPSIW010000907.1 GCF_031178505.1 Streptomyces sp.
GTCGGAGAGCAGCATCCCGAGGAAACCGAGGTCCTGGACGGCCGCGGCGGAGCCGGTGCCGCCGAGGGCGCTCATGGCGTCGAGGCAGCGTCCGGCCTCCGCGTACAGGGCGCCGACCCCGTCGGGACTGTGCCCGGGCCCGGCGGCGGCCACCGAGACGGGGTGGCCGAGGAGCGGGGAGAGTTCCTCGGAGACGGCCTTCGCGGCGGCCGAGGGGTCCAGGCCGGGCAGCAGCAGCACGATGCAGCCGCCCTGCACCGTCTTGAGGCCGGAGAGCCGGTAGGCGTACGAGGAGGCCCACACCACGGCCCGGCCCTGCTCGCCGCCCTCGGGCCTGGCGACCACGAGGACGTGCGGTTTGCGCAGGTCGACGCCGAGTCGGCGGGCCCGCTGGGCGATCTGCTGCGGGGCGTGCGGCGGGTCGGCGATGAGGTCGTCGAGGAGCTCGTCGCGGACGGGGCCCTCGGCGACGGCCGTGGAGCGCCGCATGAGGAGGAGGAACGCGACGGACTGGGCGGCCAGTTCCACGAGTCGCTCGTCCTCGCCGGTCAGTCCGCTGGCGGCGCGGATGACGAGGCCGCCGAGGTCCTCGGAGCCGGCGATGACGGGGGCGACCCAGGTGTCCTCGCCGGCGAGGACGGGCCGGCGGCGGGCGTGCGCGTCGAGCGAGGCCTTGGCGACGGCCTCCTCGTCCAGGTCGGGTATGCCGGCCCCGCCCGTGGTGGCCAGGCAGCGGCCGCCGGGGTCGCGGATCATCACGGTGGCGTCGAGGGCGTCGCCGGCGGCCTTGGCCACGTTGCACAGGTCGCCGCCCGCGAGGACCAGGTTCATGATGCGGCTGTGGGCCTCGCTGACGTGCCGCATGCGGGTGAGGCTGGTGCGGACGCGGGAGCTGTCCCGCTCCAGTTCGGAGACCTCGGCGCGGGTTCGGTCGAGGAGCCCGGCCTTCTCGACCGCGAGGGCCGCGAGGTCGGCGAGGGCGGAGAGGAGCGCGATCTCTCGCGGGGTGTGCTCCCGGACGCGCCGGTCCGCCCCGTACAGGGCACCGATCACCGCGTCGCCGCTGCGCAGCGGCACTGCCATGATGGCGCGCAGGCCCTCGGCCCGTACGGCCGCGTCGCCGGGGTCGGCGGCGTCCGCGCCGACGGCGGTGTCGGCGGGGGAGAAGCGCTCGTCGGCCGGGTAGTCGGGGGTCCAGACCGGTTCGCCCTCGCGCTGGACGACGCTGCCGAGGCAGTTGCCCTCGGCGAGCCGCAGTCCGGCGACGAGTCCGAGGCCCGGCCCGGTGTCCGGGCCGGTGCGGGAGCCCTCGGTGGTGCGGATGTAGCAGGCGCCGTGGGGGCCGCGCAGTGTCACGTACGCCATGTCGAGGCCGAGCAGGCTCCGGGCGCGGCGGGTGATCAGGCGCAGCTGGCTGTCCAGGTCGTACGAGAAGGTGAGGTCGCGGGCGGTGTCGGTGAGGGTGGTGAGCGCGGCCTCGCGCCGGGCGGCGTCGGCGCGTTCGGCGCGGATGTCCTCGGCGAGGCGCACGGCCCGTTCCAGGCGGTCGAGTTCGGCGGCGGGGGCGCCGCGGCGGCGGGCCCGTGCCACGAGACCGCCGAGGAGATCGTCGAGCGCGGCGTCGGCGGCCGGGCCGTGCGGGGTGTGGGAGCCGGGTGGGGCGGAGGTGCCGTGCGGGGTGTGGCCCGCGAGGAGTTCGAGGACCGTGAGCAGCGCGTCGTCGGCACCGCCGTCACCGTCAGCGCCGTACGCGTTCATCAGTCCAACCCCCGTAGTCCAGCGAAATCGGGCACCAGGGAGGAAACCCGTACTCCTCGCCGAAACTAATTCGGCTCGGGAAGCCGGTCAACGGTGACCTGCGGCACTTCATTCCCGCCGGACGGCCGGAGGGTCCCGCGAAGGGGCCTGGGCTCAGCCGTCGTGAGGTGCCGTCAGCGGGGTCGGGGCGGCGCACCGGAGGGCCGTCAGACGGGCGAGCCCGCGGGGACGAGCCGGTGGCGCGCGGGGCTGTACTGCGGGGGCACGTACGGCGTCTGGGGGCTCTGCGAGAGCTGCGGGCCCTGCGGCCCGGTGGCGGTGACCAGCGCGTACGCGGTGCGGCCCGCGGTGTTCCGCAGGGCGAGGACGGAACGGTGCAGCCGGCGCAGCCGGGCCGAGGGCTCCATGCCGCCTTCCCGGTGCAGCGTCGCGCGGAACCCCTCGTACACGGCGAGGGCCTCGTCGTGCCGGCCGCAGCGCAGCAGCGCCACCATGAGGTGGGCGTGCAGGGGCTCGTTGGTGCGGTAGCGGGCGACGAGCCCGGGGAGTTCGGAGAGGAGTTCGGCGTGCCGGCCGAGGCCGAGCTGCGCCTCCACCCACTGGTCGAGCACGCTGAGCCGGGAGGTTTCGAGGCGCTCGATCTCCAGGCGGAGCCGGGGGCCCGC
>NZ_JAPSIW010000199.1 GCF_031178505.1 Streptomyces sp.
GCTCGTGCACGAGTCCGTTGTCGAGTGCGCGCCTCGGGTTGTACTGGGTGCCCTGGAGCAGCACCTTGAGGAGGGCGTCGGTGATGCCCATGAGGCGTACGGTGCGGGCGACGCCGCCACCGCCGGGGAGCAGGCCGAGCGTGACCTCGGGCAGGCCGATCTTGGAGCCGGAGGTGTCGAGGGCGACGCGGTGGTGGGAGGCGAGGGCGATCTCGTAGCCGCCGCCGAGCGCGGCGCCGTTGATCGCCGCGACGACGGGCTTGCCGAGGGTCTCGATGCGGCGCAGGGCCCGCTTCATCTCCATGGCGGCGTCGAAGATGTCCTGGGCGTGCTCGGGGCCCGCCTGGATCATGTCCTTGAGGTCGCCGCCCGCGAAGAAGGTCTTCTTGGCGGAGGTGTAGATGATGCCGCGGATGGAGTCCTTCTCCGCCTCGAGGCGGTCGGCGACCGCGGCGAGGGAGGCCCGGAAGGCCCGGTTCATGGTGTTGGCGGACTGGTCGGGGTCGTCCAGGACGAGGGTGACGATGCCGGTCTCGTCCCGCTCCCAGCGGATGGTGGTGCTCTCGCTCATGACTGCTGCTTCTCCGTTAGAGGGTTCGGACGGGACGGTCAGACGCGCTCGACGACGGTGGCGATGCCCATGCCGCCGCCCACGCAGAGGGTGGCGAGGCCGTAGCGCTTGTCCTGGCGCTCCAGCTCGTCGACGAGGGTGCCGAGGATCATCGCGCCCGTGGCGCCGAGCGGGTGGCCGAGGGCGATGGCGCCGCCGTTGACGTTGACCTTGTCCAGCGGGATGCCCATGTCCTTGACGAAGCGGAGGACGACGGCCGCGAAGGCCTCGTTGATCTCGACGAGGTCGATGTCGTCGATGGTGAGGCCGGCCTTGGCGAGGGCCTTGCGGGTGGCGGGGGCGGGGCCGGTGAGCATGATGGTCGGCTCGGAGCCGGAGACGGCGGCCGAGACGATCCGGGCGCGCGGCGTGAGCCCGTACCGCTCGCCGACCTCGCGGGAGCCGATGGCGACGAGGGCGGCGCCGTCGACGATGCCGGAGGAGTTGCCGGCGTGGTGGACGTGGTCGATCGCCTCGACCCAGTGGTACTTCTGCAGGGCGACCGCGTCGAAGCCGCCCAGCTCGCCGATGTCCGCGAAGGACGGCTTCAGCTTGGCCAGGGAGTCGGCGGTGGTGCCGGGGCGCAGGTGCTCGTCGTGGTCGAGGACGGTGAGGCCGGCGCGGTCCTTGACGGGGACGACGGAGCGGGCGAAGCGGCCGTCCTTCCAGGCGGTGGCGGCGCGCTCCTGGGAGAGGGCGGCGTACTCGTCGACGTCGCGGCGGGTGAAGCCCTCGATGGTGGCGATGAGGTCGGCGCCGATGCCCTGCGGGACGAAGTTGGTCTCCAGGTTGGTCATCGGGTCGGCGAACCAGGCGCCGCCGTCGGAGGCCATCGGGACGCGGGACATGGACTCGACACCGCCGGCGAGGACCAGGTCCTCCCAGCCGGAGCGGACCTTCATGGCCGCCATGTTGACCGCTTCGAGGCCGGAGGCGCAGAAGCGGTTCTCCTGGACGCCGGCGACCGTCTCGGGCAGGCCCGCGGCGATGGCGGCGATGCGGGCGATGTCGGAGCCCTGGTCGCCGACGGGCCCGACGACACCGAGGACGATGTCGTCGACGGCGGCCGGGTCGAGGCCGGGGTGGCGGGTCTGGATCTCCCGGATGAGGCCGACGACCAGGTCGATGGGCTTGGTGCCGTGCAGGGAGCCGTTGGCCTTGCCGCGTCCGCGCGGGGTGCGGATCGCGTCGTACACGTACGCTTCGGTGCTCACGGGAAGCCTTTCGCGAGGAGGGGTCTTCGAGGAATGCGGGGGCGGTCAGCCGAGGAGGGAGCGGCCGATGATCTCCTTCATGATCTCGGTCGTACCGCCGTAGATGGTCTGGATCCGGCCGTCGGTGAAGGCGCGGGCCACCGGGAATTCGCTCATGTAGCCGTACCCTCCGTGCAGTTGCAGACAGCGGTCGGCCACCCGCTTCTGGAGTTCGGTCGCCCACCACTTGGCCATGGACGCGTGGACGGGGTCGAGGCCGAGGCCTTCCGGGTCGGCGTGCTCCTCGATGCAGCGGTCCACGAAGGCACGGGTGACGGCGCACTCGGTGGCCATCTCGGCGATCTCGAACCGGACGTGCTGGAGCCGGGCCAGCGGCCGGCCGAAGGCCTCGCGCTCCTTGACGTACCGGGTGGTGATCTCCAGGAGGTGTTCGGCGCCGGCGATGCCGGCGACGGCGATCGCGAGCCGCTCCTGGGCGAGGTTGGTCATGAGGTGGACGAAGGCGCCGTTGAGCTCCCCGAGGAGGTTCTCCTTGGGGACGCGGACGTCGCGGAAGAAGAGTTCGGCGGTGTCCTGCGACTTCTGGCCGATCTTGTCGAGGTTGCGGCCGCGTTCGAAGCCTTCCATGCCGCGCTCGACGACGAGGAGCGAGAGGCCGTGGGCGCCGCCCTCGGGGGTGGTGCGGGCGACGACGATCACCAGGTCGGCGAGGATGCCGTTGGAGATGAACGTCTTGGAGCCGTTGAGGATCCAGTGGTCGCCGTGGTCCTCAGCGGTGGTGCGGATGCCCTGGAGGTCGGAGCCCGCGCCCGGCTCGGTCATGGCGACGGCGGTGATGATCTCGCCGGAGCAGAAGCCGGGCAGCCAGCGCCGCTTCTGCTCCTCGGTGGCGAGGGAGGTGAGGTAGGGGCCGATGATGTCGTTGTGCAGGCCGATGGCGAGCCCGGGGGCACCGGCGCGGGTGAACTCCTCGGCGAGCACGGCGCCGTAGCGGAAGTCACGGGTGCCGCCGCCCCCGTACTCCTCGTCCACGGCGAGGCCGAGGAGCCCCTGCCGCCCCGCTGCCCGCCAGACGTCGCGGGAGACGATGCCGTCCTTCTCCCACCGGTCGTAGTGGGGCAGCACCTCCTTCTCCAGGAAGGTGCGGACGGTCGCCCGGAAGGCCTCGTGGTCCTCGGTGTAGAGCGTGCGCTTCATGCGGAAGTCTCCTGGGGGTGCAGGGAGGGTACGGCCCAGTCGCGGGCGACCTCGGCGGTGTCGGCGCCGGGCAGGGCCGGGCCCGTACGGAGGGTGCCGGGGGTGGCGGAGAAGCGGGGCGCGGGCGCCGGCTGGACGGTGCCGGCGTGCTCGGCGAAGGTGCCGCGGGCGGCGAGGTGCGGGTGGGCGGGGGCCTCGCGCAGGGAGAGCACGGGAGCCACGCAGGCGTCGCTGCCGTCGAAGACGGCCGTCCACTCCTCGCGGGTACGGCTCCGGAAGCGCGCCGCGACGGCCTCGCGGAGCTCCGGCCAGCGGGCGAGGTCCCCGCGCGGCGGGGCGGTCCGCGCGAGGCCGAGCAGGCGGACGAACTCGTCGTAGAACCGCTCCTCCAGGGCGCCGACCGCCATGTGGCCGCCGTCGGAGGTCTCGTACACGCCGTAGAAGGGGCAGCCGCCGTCGAGGAGGTTGACACCCCTGCGGTCCTGCCAGCCGCCGGCGGCGAGCATCGCGTGGATCATGGTGGTGAGGTGGGCGGCGCCGTCCACGATGGCGGCGTCGACGACCTGGCCCTCGCCGTGGGCGCGGGCGTGCTGGAGTGCGGCGAGCACTCCGACGACGAGGTAGAGGGAACCGCCCGCGTAGTCGCCGACGAGGTTGGCGGGGACGGTGGGCGGCCCGTCGGGGTCGGGGCCGATCATGCCGAGGGTGCCCGTGAGGGCGATGTAGCCGATGTCGTGCCCGGCGGTGGGGGCGAGCGGCCCGTCCTGGCCCCAGCCGGTCATCCGGCCGTAGACGAGCCGCGGGTTGCGGGCGAGGCAGGCCTCCGGGCCGACGCCGAGGCGCTCGGCGACGCCGGGCCGGTAGCCCTCCACGAGGATGTCGGCGCGTTCGACCAGGTCGAGCACGGTGGCGGGGCCGTCCCCGGCCTTGAGGTCGACCAGGACGGAGCGCTTGTTGCGGTTGGTGAGGTCGTGGGCGGGGTCGATGCCGAGGCCGGCGCCGCCGGGGCGGTCGACGCGGACGACGTCGGCCCCGAGGTCGGCGAGGAGCATCGCGGCGAAGGGGCCCGGGCCGATGCCGGCGAGTTCGACCACCCGGACTCCGGTGAGCGGGCCGTTCCGGGCGGAGTGCGTCGTGCTCATCGGGCCCCCAGAGTGTGTGACAGCAATGATGTAACACCGAGGATGCTAGGAACGTGTTCCACTCGGCACAAGCCCCCCGGCCGAGCAAGCGCTTGGAAAATCGCGGCGGTGGAGCGGGGGGCCGCTTCCGCTATCCTCCGCCGACGGCATGCGCGCGGGCGCGCCGCAGGGGAAGGCGAGGGGCCGGATGACCACAGGGGCGGGGCGCGACGGGGCCGGGGCGGCGGACCCGGCGGGCGGTGCGGACGAGGCGGGCGAGGCGGTGGCCGGAACGGGGCGGGCGCCGGTTCCGCCGGGGTCCGGCTCAGACGCGGGTACGGAGGGCCCGGGTACGGGTGGCGGAGCGGATCGGGGAGCCGGTACGGGCGGCGCGGGTACGGGTGGCGGAGCGGATCGGGGAGCCGGTACGGGCGGCGCGGGTACGGGTGGCGGTGCGGACACGGGGGCGCGGACCGCCGCGGGTGGCCGGGCGGGGACGGACGCGGAGGCGGGCGCGGAGGCGGGCGCGGGACGCCCGGCGGACGAGGCCCCGGAGGCGGGCGACGGCACGGGGGCCGATCGCGGGGCGCGGCCGTACGACGTGGTGCTCTTCGGGGCGACCGGGTTCGTGGGCGAGCTGACCGCCGCGTACCTGGCCGAACACGCGCCGGCCGGGTGCCGCTGGGCCCTCGCGGGCCGCAATGCCGGCCGTCTGGCGGCGCTGCGCGAGCGGCTGGCCGCCCGGTGGCCGCACTGCGCCAAGCTGCCGCTCGTCGTCGCGGACTCCGCCGACCCCGGGTCACTGCGCGAACTCGCCCGCTCGGCGCGGGTGGTGGCGACCACCGTGGGCCCGTACGTCTGGTACGGCGAGGAGTTGGTCGCCGCCTGCGCGGAGGCCGGCACCGACTATCTGGACCTCACCGGCGAGGCGGAGTTCGTCGACCGGATGTACGTCCGCCACGACGCCCGCGCCCGGGAGACCGGGGCCCGGATCGTGCACGCCTGCGGTTTCGACTCGGTCCCGCACGACCTCGGCGTCCACTTCACCGTGCGGCAGCTGCCCGAAGGGGTGCCGCTGCGCGTCGACGGCTTCGTCCGGGCGGGGGCCGCCTTCTCGGGGGGCACCTTCGCCTCCGCGCTCACCGCCTTCGGCCGTGGGCGGCAGATTTTGCGGGCCGCCCGCGAGCGGCGCCTGTACGAACCGAGGCTGGTCGGCCGGCGCGCCCGTGCTCCGCTGGGCGGCCCCCGGTTCAGCCCCGAGACGGGCACCTGGGCGCTGCCCCTGCCGACCCTGGACCCGCGGGTCGTGGCCCGCTCGGCGGCCTCGCTCGAACGGTACGGGCCGGACTTCCGCTACCGCCATTACGCGTCCGTCCGGACGCTCCCCGTGGCCCTCGGTGGCACGGCGGCCGTGGCCCTCGGCGTCACAGCAGCCCAACTGCCGCCGGTGCGGCGCTGGCTGATGTCCCGTTACGCGCCGGGCCGGGGGCCGTCCGCGGAGCGGCGTGCCCGCAGCTGGTTCACGGTCCGCTTCGTCGGCGAGGGGGGCGGCCGCCGCGTGTTCACCGAGGTCTCGGGCGGGGACCCCGGCTACGACGAGACGGCCAGGATGCTGGCCGAGTCCGCCCTCTGCCTGGCACTCGACCCCCTCCCGAGGACCGCCGGCCAGGTCACGACGGCGACGGCGATGGGCGACGCCCTGATCGAGCGCCTCCAGGCGGCGGGCATCCGCTTCCGGGTGGCCCACCGCGAGTAGCCGGCGCGGGGTGTCCCTGGGGACCCCGCGCCGACGGCCCGCCGGTGCGGGGGCGTTGAGGCTCCGAGGCGGGCTCAGGCCTCCGCCGGCGGCACCACCGCGTCGACCTCGATCTCCACGAGCCACTCCGGGTCGATGAACCGCGAGACCTCCACGAAGGTGCAGGCCGGACGGATGTCGGTGAAGCGTTCGCCGTGGGCGCGGGCCGCCTCGCGCCAGCGGTCCGCGTCGGTCAGCAGGACGCGGGTGCGCACCACGTCCTCCAGGCGGGCGCCGGCCTCGCGGAGCGCGGCCTCGGCGATGTCCAGGCACCGGACGGTCTGGGCGTAGACGTCGCCCGGGCCCACGGTCGTACCGTCCTCGGCGAGCGGGGCCGTGCCGGCGACGGCCACGTGCGCGCCGGTGCGGACGGCACGGGAGAAACCGATCTCGGGTTCCAGCGGCGAGCCGGAGCCGACCAGTTGACGTCCTCGATTCTTCTGCGTGTCCATGCGCTCATCCTTCCAGGCGGGGCGCGAGAGCCTCCTTGAGGGCACGGCGGCAGAGGGCGTCGGCGTGCCGGGTGGTCTCCGGGACGCGGTAGCGGGGGCTGAGGTGGAGGGTGTGGGCGCAGGCGTTGGCCAGGGAGACGCGGTGCCCGACCGAGACGAAGACCGGTTTGATCCCGGCCTGGGTGCGCAGGGCCCGCCCGACCTCCTCGCCGTCGGCCAGGAGCGGCGTGAAGTCGCCCCGGGCGCCGCCGGGTTGTTCGTAGGTGAAGGTGAAGGGGTTCTTCGCGACGCCGATGGAGGGCCGGCCGGTCAGCACTCCGAGGTGGCTCGCGAGGCCGAAGCGCCGGGGGTGGGCGAGGCCGTAGCCGTCGCAGACGAGGAGGCCGGGGTCGGCGGTCAGGGTGTCGAGCGCGGCCAGGAGGGTGGGGATCTCCCGGAAGGCGAGGAGGCCGGGGACGTAGGGGAAGGAGACGCGACCGACGGCCGTGGCCTGTTCCACCACCTCCAGGGTGCGCGCGTCGAGCACGACGGCGGCCGCGGCGACCAGGTCCCGCTCGTCGTCGTAGGCCACGTCGAGCCCGGTGACGTGGCCGGTGCCGACGGCCGGGCCCTCCTCGTCGAGCACGAGCCGCTCGCGCAGTTCCCGCTGGACCTTCCGCGCGGCGTTCTCGTCGGCGGGCCCGCCCGCCGGAATGTCGTTGATCGTCATGATGCGGCCCACCCTACGGCTCGCCTCCGCGCCACCGCCCCGGACCGGTGGCCGGCGGGCGCGGGTAGCCTGGCCCGCATGTTCGTACTGGAATTGACCTACACCGCGCCCGTCGAGCGGGTGGACGCGCTGCTCGACGCGCACGTCGCCTGGCTGGACGAGCAGTACGCGGCGGGCGTGTTCATCGCGTCGGGCCGGAAGAACCCGCGCGACGGCGGGATCATCCTCGCCGCCGGGGTCGACCGCGCGGAGGTCGAGAAGATCGCGGCGGCCGACCCGTTCAGCGTGGAGGGCGTCTGCGCCTACCGGATCACGGAGTTCTACGCGACCAGGACGGCTGAGGACCTCTCCGCCTACCGGGAGCGCCTTCCTGCGTAGGGGGTGCCTGGTCGATCGAGCCGGATCAGGGAGCGGCGTCGTACCCAGGGTCTCCCCGGGCCGGCAGGGCCTGGGGGTGTCCGTGACGTCGCGCCTGGCCCGCGACTCCCCCGGAGCTACGCCCGGGAGGCACCCCCCTGCGCACGCACGCTCTGCCCCGTGGCCCTTCGGGCACGGAGGTGCCCCCGGCGTTGTCGGGATCACCCACGGACGCCCCGTACGAGGGCGACCCTCCGCCTTGCGATCCTCCCCTGGGCCCCGCGGGCCCGGACAGACCCCAGGCACCGGACGCCGCGGCCCCTGCCCTGCGGGCAGACGCCGCTACGTTCCGGACACCCCCCAGGGGGCGCCCGGAGCGTTCCGCGCGAGCCGGGCGACGCGGCCCTTCTCGCCCGAGGCCCAGCAGGCGCCGTCGCGGGTGCAGTCCACGGTGTCGTAGGAACCGGTGTCGACGGTCCGCCAGGTGCGGCCGCCGTCGGTGGTGAGGTCCGTGCCGGTCGGGCCGACGGCCAGGGCGGCGCGGGTGCTGTGCGGGAGCCAGGCCACGCCGGAGCGGTAGGCGGGCGGGGGCGTGGCGGCGGGCCGCCAGGTGCGGCCGCCGTCGTCGGTGACGGCGGCGGCGCGGGGCGAGGGCTGGTCCTTGCGGTAGTCGCCGCCGACGGCGATGCCGTGGGCGCGGTCGCGGAAGGCGAGGGCGAAGACGCCCCGCGCGGGGTCCCCGGCGGGGACGGGGGTGTCGGTGGCGGTCCAGGTGAGGCCCCGGTCGCCGGAGTGCAGGACCCGGGCGGTGGCGCCGCCGCCGGTGGCGAGCCACACGTCGCGGGGGCCGGCCGTGACGAGGCACTGACCGCTCGCGGCGAAGCCGGCCTCTCCCGGAAGCGCGGCCGGCATGCCGGTCGTGGGGAGCACCTCCCAGGTGCGGCCGCCGTCGTCGGTGGAGAGGATGCGGTACGTGCCGTCGACGGGGTCGCTCATGGCGAGTCCGTGGCGGTGGTCGAAGAAGGCCATGCAGTCGTAGAAGGCGCGCGGATCGGTGTTGCGGAAGGACTCGGTCCAGGTGGCGCCGCCGTCGTCGGTGCGCAGCACGCGGGAGGCCTCGCCCTCCCCGATGGCGAGGACGACGGCCCGCCGGGCGTCGAAGGCCTCCACGTCGCGGAACTCCAGCTCGGCGGCCCCTGCCGGGGAAACGTTCCGCCAGCTCCGTCCGCCGTCGGTGGTACGCAGCACGGTCCCCCGGGAGCCCGCCGCCCAGGCGGTGCGCCGGTCGACCGCCGCGAGGCCCCGGAATCGGGCGTCGGTGCCGGTCGGCGTCAGCTCCCAGCCGGCCGACGCGGCCGTGGGAGTCTCCCCGGCCCGCGCCGTACCGCCCAGGCACAGCGCGAGCGCCGCCCCGGCGAGGCCCAGCGACATCATTCGTCTCGTCTTCCCCATGGACGTCATGCCGCCGGAAGCTAGCGGTACCGCCGGACCGCCGTCCAGAGCGCGTCCCGGACGGAGAGCGGTCGCCGGACGGGTCGGCCAGGGGCACGGGAGGCGGTGACGCAGCTCACGCACGACCCCAGTGCACGTTCCGGCCGTCCCGGCCGTCTTCTCAGGTGTCAGGTGGCCTGGTGTCGGGGAGACGCACAGGATCCGAGCCCGGTTGAGAGGAGCCCGTCGTGTCCGCCGTCATCGAGCAGGCCGTCCAGGCCCGTCTGGTCGCATCCGCTCCCCGGATGGAGACCGTTCCCGCCACTCTGCGCTACGACCGCGAGGACCCGTACGCGGTCAGCATGGCCTTCCCTCCGCCGGCGACCCTGGAGGGGGTCGAGGTCTCCTGGGCCTTCGCGCGCGAGCTCCTCGCGCAGGGGGTCGAGCGGCCGGCCGGAGACGGGGACGTGCGGCTGCGGCCGTACGGCTACGACCGCACGGTCGTCGAGTTCCACGCCCCGGAAGGGGTCGCGATGGTCCACGTCCGGACCTCGGAGCTGCGCCGGTTCCTGGAGCGTTCGCAGCATCTGGTGCCGACGGGCCGGGAGCACCAGTACCTGGACTGGGACCAGGACCTCACGGAACTTCTGGAGGACCGCCCCTGAATCTCCGGGAGGCCCCCGGCCACCCCGGAGATTCCCCGAGCCGTCCCGCAGGACCGGCCTCCGCGCCGTCCGGCCGTAATTCGATTGCCGCCCCACCGGCGGGGCCCTACGGTCGTTCCCGTACCTGATGTCTGCCGGGAGGAGAACGGT
>NZ_JAPSIW010000908.1 GCF_031178505.1 Streptomyces sp.
TTTCTCTCCACCCGGATCTCCAGCCGGGTCCTGCTGTTCGTCATGACCGTGCTGTGGGCCGTGGCCCAGCTCCCGGTCCTCGTGGTGGCCACGGTCCCGGCCCTGATGGCCGGCCGCATCCTCCTCGGCGCCGCCGAAGGGCCCGCGGCCTCCATGTCGATGCACGCCCTGTACAAGTGGTTCCCCCCGGAGCGCCGGGCCCTGCCCTCGGCCCTCCAGATCGGCGGGGCGGCCCTGGGCACGCTCATCGCGGCCCCCCTGGTCACCTGGCTGATCGACGGTTTCGGCTGGCGCTCCGCCTACGCGGTCCTCGCGGTCGTCAGCGCCTGCTGGGCGCTGCTGTGGTGGCGCGTCGGCCGCGACGGACCCTACGACCACCAGCACACGACCACCGGATCCAGCGGGCTCCGGCTGCCGTACCGCAGGATCCTGCTGACCGGCACCGTACTCGGCAGCATCGCCAGCGCCTTCGGGGCGGCGTGGGCACTGTCCCTCAGCCACGCCTGGCTGCCCGCCTACCTCAGGACACAGCTGGACATGTCGGCGGCGGCCTCCGCGACGGCCATCAGCATCATGTCCGGCTTCGGACTGGTGCTGCTCCTGGCGATCTCACCGTTCGTGGACGCGCTGAAATCCAGGGGCGTGAGCAGCCGTTGGTCCAGCGGGGCGGCACAGGGCATCGCCGTGGGCGTGGCGGGGTGCGCGATGACGGCGTTCCCGTTCGTCGACGCGTCCGGCCCCCGGCTGGTGCTGATCACACTGGCCTTCGGCGGCACCGCGATCGCCATCCCACTCCACTACATGACGACCGCGGAGGTCGTCCCTCCCGCCCAGCGCGGCGCCGTCTTCGGCGTCGTCGCCGGTATCGGCACCCTGCCGGGGCTCGTGGCACCGTTCCTGACCGGCCACCTCATCGACACGGCCGACACCCCGGACGCCGGATACACCACCGCCTTCCTCGTCTCCGGCGTGGTGATGCTCGCGGCCGGCGCCAGTGCCCTCACGGCCATCCGCCCGGAGCGGGACGCACGACTCCTGGGGCTCGTCACCAGGCCCCCGTCCTGACGCGTGTCGCGGAAGGGCACGTCCGGACAGGTCGGAAGCGGACCCGGCCCGGTCGGCACACCGGCCGGGCCACAGGAGGGGGCCGGTCTCCGGTGAACTCACTCGGAGGTACGGGACGGCCCTTGAGGCCCTGACCGTGACGTCGGGCCCGGCGCGGGCGCCGGCGCCCGGGGAATCCGGTGGGCGTCCCGGACGTTGTGAGGAGGCCGACCGTCGAGGAGAGATGCAGCATGTTCCTGTCCCGCACCCCTGTCCTGCCCACCCCCGAGCAGGCGCTGCGCGGCCGCCCGGAGCCCGAGTTCTCCGTCCCCGAGCGTCACACCGTCCTCGGCACGCCGCTGCTGGGTCCGTACCCGGAGGGCCTGGAGGTCGCCGACTTCGGCCTGGGCTGTTTCTGGGGCGCCGAGCGGAAGTTCTGGCAGACCGAGGGCGTCTGGACGACGGTCGTCGGCTACCAGGGCGGCTACACGCCGAACCCGGTGTACGAGGAGGTCTGCTCGGGCCTCACCGGCCACACGGAGGTCGTCCGCGTGGTCTTCGACCCGTCGAAGGTGTCGTACGAGGGCCTCCTGAAGGTCTTCTGGGAGTCCCACGACCCGACGCAGGGCTTCCGCCAGGGCAACGACGTCGGCACGCAGTACCGCTCGGCCGTCTACACCCACTCCCCCGCCCAGGCGGAGACCGCCGAGGCGTCCCGTGCCGCCTACCAGAAGGTCCTGACGGCCGCGGGTCACGCGGAGATCACCACCCAGATCCTGCCGGCCGCCGAGCGCCCGTTCTACCCGGCGGAGGGGTACCACCAGCAGTACCTGGACAAGAATCCGGGCGGCTACTGCGGCATCGGCGGCACGGGCGTCTCCTGCCCGGTCGGCGTGGCGAGGGCCGAGGGCTGACGCCTCCCCGTCAGTTCCGGGCCGCCGCCGCGCGCAGCAGGGCCGCGGTGGTGGCCGGGTCGTAGTCCTCGGCGACGCCGTCGACGATCAGGATGTCCCCGGGGATGTGGCGGGTGCGCAGCGGGATGAGGGCCTGGTAGGCCTCGGAGTCGTACCAGGCGCGGGCGTCCTCGTACGTCGGGAAGCCGACGAGCACCAGGGCGCCGGGCCACTCGCCCTCGCGGACCTCGCGGCGGGGGGCGCCGTGGACGAGGAAGCGGCCGCCGAAGGGGTCCAGGGTGGCCTGGATGCGCTCCATGTAGGTGAGGACCTCCTCGTGGGGCTCGCCGGACGGCTGCAGGTTCGCTATCGCGTATGCGGTCATGGCACGAGCATGCCGGGACACGGCCTCCGGGGTCGATTACCCCGGAGGTCATGCCCCGGCGGTCGTCCTCATGCCGGCGCGACGACGGT
>NZ_JAPSIW010000909.1 GCF_031178505.1 Streptomyces sp.
GGAGGTACGGGTAGGGCTGCAGCTCCCGCTCGCTGCCGGGCGGCGGCTTCACCTTGCCGTCGCGGACCGCCTGGTTGAAGTCGTCGATGTGCCGGAAGCCGAAGGCGGCCAGGTCGTCGTAGCGCAGATCCATCTCGCGCACCACCCACTGGAGGGCCTCGGCGGCCCGCTTGGGGTTGGTGATGATCGGGGTGATCAGGTGCGGGATGCCCTCGTAGGCGGTGAGCTCGACCCGCTTGGGGTCGACCAGCACCATCCGGACGTCCTCGGGGGTCGCTCTTATCATCACCGAGGTGATGAGGCAGTTGATGCACGAGGACTTGCCGGAGCCGGTGGCACCGGCGACCAGGACGTGCGGCATCTTCGCCAGGTTGGCCATCACGTAGCCGCCCTCGACGTCCTTGCCGAGCGCGACGAGCATCGGATGGTCGTCGCCCGCCGCGTCGGCGAGGCGCAGCACGTCCCCGAGGTTCACCATCTCGCGGTCGCTGTTCGGGATCTCGATGCCGACCGCGGACTTGCCGGGGATCGGGGAGATGATCCGCACGTCCGGCGAGGCCACCGCGTAGGCGATGTTCTTCGTCAGGGCGGTGATCTTCTCGACCTTCACGGCGGGCCCGAGCTCGACCTCGTACCGCGTGACCGTCGGGCCCCGGGTGAAGCCGGTGACGGCCGCGTCCACCTTGAACTCGGCGAAGACGGTGGTGAGCGCGTCGACCACGGCGTCGTTGGCGGCGCTGCGGGTCTTGCCCGGCCCGCCGCGTTCGAGCAGGTCGAGCGGCGGCAGGGCGTACGTGATGTCGCCGGACAGCTGGAGCTGCTCGGCCCGGGCGGGCAGCTCGGTCGGTTCGGGCGCGGGCTTGGTCAGGTCCGGTACGGCTCCGCCCGGGCGCTTCTCGCCGCCCCGGGCCGTGGGCACGTTCGGCGGGGCGGCCGGTTCGGCAGCCCCGGTGTCCGGGCCGGCGGCCTTGGCGGCGGCCCGTTCGGCGGTGACGTCCCGGGTGAGGTCGGCGACGAGCGGAGACGGCGGCATGCCGTTGAGGACGGCACCGTCGAGCGCCGCGGCCGCGGCGGCGGCCACGTCGACCGGGTCCATGCCGTGGCCGGGGGCGAGACGCTCGGCGGGGCGGCGGGGCGCCCGGGGGCGACGGCCGAGCGCCTCCTCCTCGGCCCGGTCCACGTCGTACGGCTCGGCCGGACCGGCCGCCCTGCGCCGCACGGGGCGGGGGTCGCGGGGCGCGGCCTCCCGCCACTCCTCGTCGTACTCCTCGTATCCCCGGTACTCGGCGGCGGCCGGGGCACCGGCGGCCTCGACGATGCCGAGCCGGGCGCCGAGCGCGCGCAGCCGCTGCGGGATGGCGGCGACCGGCGTGGCGGTGACCACCAGCAGGCCGAAGATTGTGAGCAGGACGAGCAGCGGGACCGCGAGGACCTCGCCCATCATGAAGACGAGCGGCTTGGAGGCCGCCCAGCCGATGAGGCCGCCCGCGTCCTGCATGGCCTCGGTGCCGTCCCCGCGTCCCGGGGACTCGCAGGCGATGTGGACCTGCCCGAGGACGCCGACGACCAGCGCGGTGAGTCCGATGACGATACGGCCGTTGGCCTCGGGCTTCTCGGGGTGGAGGATGAGCCGCACCGCGACCGCGCCGAGGAGCAGCGGCACCAGCAGGTCCAGCCGTCCGAAGGCGCCGGTCACCAGCATCTCGACCAGGTCGCCGACCGGGCCCCGGAGGTGGGACCAGGTGCCGGCGGCGACGATCAGCGCCAGGCCGAGGAGGAGCAGCGCGAGACCGTCCTTGCGGTGGGCCGGGTCGAGCCCCTTGGCACCGCGCCCTATCCCCCGGAACATCGCCCCGACGGCGTGGGCGAGGCCCAGCCAGATGCCCCGGACGAGCCGGTAGAGCCCGCCGGTCGGGGAGGGCGCGGGGCGGGGCGGGGCCTTCCTCGCCGCGTTCTTCCGGGCGGGCGGGCGCCTGGCGGGTGCCGCCTTCTTGGCCGCCGTCTTCTTCGCGGCCGGTTTGGCGGGGGTCTTCGCCGCCGCCTTCCCGGTCCTGACCGGGGACTTCGCGGGCGCCGCCTTCCTGGCGGCACCCGTCGTCCGGCCGGCGCGCGGTTGTGCGGTGCCCGCCGTGCCCTGGGAACCCTTGCCGGACGTACGTGAAGCCATGGTGCTGAGGTTACCGGTGGAGCGTCGGGCTGTCCGCCTCACCCGAACGTGTCGTCCTTGCGGGGACGGGAAGCTGACGCCGGATCAACGGCCCGACCGCCCTTGACGGTACGTCAATTCTGGGCGGGCATCGAGGGCGCGCCGCCCGTGCCCGGCTCCAGCGCGTCCAATGCCCGGCGCAGCCCGGTGAGCTTGCGCTCCAGGTGGGCGGCGGTGGCGACGGCCGCCGCGTCCGCGGAGTCGT
>NZ_JAPSIW010000910.1 GCF_031178505.1 Streptomyces sp.
GCGGGCCTGGACGAGCAGAGCCCGGGGCGGGCGGGGCCGGCAGGGGGCGGTGATCATTACTTTGCCGACGCCTGCGGCCTTGGCTGTCCGAAGCATGAGGTCGCGGTTTGTCGTGGACCTGCTGGCGATCTGGCATGGAGGAGGGGCGGTCATAGCGGGTAGAGAGTCACACCGGTTCCGGGAGGTTCATGAGCGCGAGGGCGGCCGGGTCGACCACGGCGGTGATCTCGGTGATGCGGCCGTCGGCGACGGTGAAGGCGAGCACGGACAGCGGGGTGCCGTCCTCGTTCCACGCGAGGACACCGGGGCGCCCGTTGACGGTCGCTGCACGTCCGCGTGCCGCGCCGCCGACCACCCGGGCGCGGCCGGCGACCTCGGTGGCTCCGATCGTGACGAACCGTCCGCCAGGAGCGTGGACGGTGAACTCCACCTCGGGGTGGAGGACTTCCAGCAGTCGGCTGAACCGGCCCTCGCGGGCAGCCGCCAAGAACGCGGCGACCACCTCCAGTTGCTGCTGTCGATGGCCGGCCGAGTGCTGTGCTGCCTGCACTTTCCGACGGGCGCGGCTGGTGAGCATCTTGGTCGCGTCGGTGGACCTGCCGAGGATGGTGCCGATCTCCCCGTGCGGCACGGCGAACACGTCGTGCAACACGAACGCCAGGCGCTCGTCGGGGCGCAGTGAGTCCAGGACCGTCAGCAGCGCCAGGCCCACCGAGTCGCCCAGGGCCACATGCTCTTCCGGAGTCGGACCGTCGTCGAGCGTCACCGTGAGTTCGGAGAGCTGGTCGTCGAGGGGGACTGTCGGGCGCGTGCGGCGTGAGCGTAGGAGATCGAGGCTGATGCGGCCGACCACGGTGGTCAGCCAGCCGCCGAGATTGTCGATGGCGTCGGCGTCCTGCCGAGACAAGCGCAGCCACGCCTCCTGGACCGCGTCGTCCGCGTCGGCGTGTGAGCCGAGCACTCGGTAGGCCACGGACGTGAGCCGGGCGCGGTGCGACTCGAAGGCCTCGGCGATCGGATCGGCGGGATGAGCGCCGGACATGGTGTTACCTCCCTGGCAGGTGCTCCGTCATAGGGGGTGACGGGCGCCGGCCCGGCAAGGTAACCCCGACCAAGGAGAGCATCCTGCCATGCAGAACCGACTGAAGAACAAGAACACCATCAACCCCGACGTGTGGAAGGCGGTCGGGCACCTGCAGAAGGCGATCGCCGCCGGGGGTGTCGACCCGAAGCTGCTCGCGCTGGTCCACCTGCGCGCCAGCCAGATCAACAGCTGCTCGGCGTGCGTCTACGCCAGTGTCGCCGGTGGGAACAAGGCCGGTGACACCGACGAGCGGCTGCACAACGTAGCGGCGTGGCGTGAGGCCCCGTTCTACACCGATGCGGAGCGTGCGGCACTGGCGCTGGCCGAGGCCGCCACCCGGCTCCAGGACGGTGCGGAGGGAGTCACCGACGAACTCTGGAACGAGGTCAACGCCCATTTCACCGAGGAGCAGATCGGCGCGATCAACCTGGAGATCGCGCTGACCAACTTCTTCAACAGGATCAACCGCACCATCAAGGAACCAGCGGGCCAGACCTGGGGCTGAGCCCAGCGTGTCTCATACCCATGGTGTCTCAGGCCGTGCGCCTGCGTGGACAAGGCACGCTGACCGACGATGACTCGGGCAGCCACAGAGGAAACAGGGCCGCACGTCCGTCGGCACGGCACGGATAGCCTGCATGAATGAAGCGGATGCAGCGGGTCGCTGGCATGGTCGTCGGCTCGGCGGTGGGTGACGCTCTCGGCGGACCGTTCGAGTTCGGTCCCCCGGGAGTGTTCTCCGCGCGGTTTCCCGCGCCTGGTGGCGGTGGTGAGATGTGTGGAGGCGGTGGCTGGGACCCCGGTGAGGCGACAGACGACACACCGCGGGTCAGCCGCCATGGAGGCCCCACTCGTCAAGTCCACCATAGATGTGTGCTTCGAGGCATTGCGGGGCGTCAAGGCCCACGGCCTCACCCCGGTATACGGCGATAAGGGAGTCCGCGCCCCGCCACCAAGAGTCCGTCACACCTTGTACTTCGGGGACCGGCTCGAACTCGCCGAGATCCAGTGCGTCGACGGCCTTGCGCGTGACCCTTGTGACGGTCGTGGCCCAGCGGCGGGCATGAGCGGCGAGCGCCAGGGATTCCACCCATCCGTCAGTGCTGGCATGCAGGGGCGTCCAGCGGTAGGCGTCGATGCCGAACGCTCCGTCGGGGCCGATCATGAAGCTGTAGGCCATGGACACCTGGCAGTCTGCTCCCGGGAACGACCAGCCTTCTGCGGGCTTCTCTTCGGGGCAGTCGGCGTCCAGGATGCGCGGACCACCCTCATAGAAAGGGGCCGGCGGCAGGGCGAGGCCGCCCCAGCGGTCCTGGAAAGCAGT
>NZ_JAPSIW010000911.1 GCF_031178505.1 Streptomyces sp.
AGCGTGGCGAGACCCAGATCCTGGGCGTCACCACCCTCAACATGCTCCGCATGGAGCAGCAGCTGGACACCCTCTCCCCGGTGACCCGCAAGCGCTACATGCACAACTACAACTTCCCGCCGTACTCCGTCGGCGAGACCGGCCGCGTGGGCTCGCCCAAGCGCCGCGAGATCGGCCACGGCGCGCTCGCCGAGCGCGCCATCGTGCCGGTGCTGCCGACGCGCGAGGAGTTCCCGTACGCGATCCGCCAGGTGTCCGAGGCCCTCGGTTCCAACGGTTCGACGTCCATGGGCTCGGTCTGCGCCTCCACCATGTCGCTGCTGAACGCCGGTGTGCCGCTGAAGGCCCCCGTCGCCGGCATCGCCATGGGTCTGATCTCCGAGGAGATCGACGGCCAGACGCACTACGTCGCCCTCACCGACATCCTCGGTGCGGAGGACGCCTTCGGCGACATGGACTTCAAGGTCGCCGGCACCAAGGAGTTCGTCACCGCCCTCCAGCTCGACACCAAGCTGGACGGCATCCCGGCCTCCGTCCTGGCCGCGGCCCTCAAGCAGGCCCGTGACGCCCGCCTCCACATCCTCGACGTGATGATGGAAGCGATCGACACCCCGGACGAGATGTCCCCCAACGCCCCGCGGATCATCACCGTCAAGATCCCCGTGGACAAGATCGGCGAGGTCATCGGCCCCAAGGGCAAGATGATCAACCAGATCCAGGAGGACACCGGCGCCGAGATCACGATCGAGGACGACGGCACCATCTACATCGGTGCCCAGGTCGGCTCGCAGGCCGAGGCCGCCCGCGCCACGATCAACAGCATCGCCAACCCGACCATGCCGGAGGTCGGCGAGCGCTACCTGGGCACGGTCGTCAAGACCACGACCTTCGGTGCCTTCGTCTCCCTGCTCCCGGGCAAGGACGGCCTGCTGCACATCTCGCAGATCCGCAAGCTCGCCGGCGGCAAGCGTGTGGAGAACGTCGAGGACGTGCTCGCGATCGGCTCCAAGGTCCAGGTCGAGATCGCCGAGATCGACCAGCGCGGCAAGCTCTCCCTCATCCCCGTGATCGAGGGCGAAGAGACCGAGAAGGACGACGCCGACCAGTGACGTCCCGCAGTTCCGCGACGACGGCCCGCCCCTCCACGGAGGGGCGGGCCGTCGCCCGTACCCAAACGCTTCTGCCGGGCAGCAACGGCATCGGCACCGTCCGCCGCACCACCCTGCCCGGCGGCCTCCGCGTCGTCACCGAGACGCTCCCCTCCGTGCGCTCCGCCACCTTCGGCATCTGGGCGCACGTCGGCTCCCGGGACGAGACCCCGTCCCTCAACGGCGCCACCCACTACCTGGAGCACCTCCTCTTCAAGGGCACCGCCAAGCGGTCCGCGCTCGACATCTCCGCCGCGATCGACGCGGTCGGCGGCGAGATGAACGCCTTCACGGCGAAGGAGTACACCTGCTACTACGCGCGGGTCCTCGACACCGATCTGCCGCTGGCGATCGACGTGGTGTGCGACATGCTGACCGGCTCGCTCATCCTGGAGGAGGACGTCGACGTCGAACGCGGCGCGATCCTCGAGGAGATCGCGATGACCGAGGACGACCCCGGCGACATCGTGCACGACCTGTTCGCGAAGACCATGTTCGGCGACACCCCGCTGGGCCGCCCGGTCCTCGGCACCGTCGACACCGTCAACGCCCTCACCCGCGGCCAGATCGCCCGCTTCTACAAGAAGCACTACGACCCGACCCACCTGGTCGTGGCCGCCGCCGGCAACGTCGACCACGCCACGGTGGTACGCCAGGTCCGCCGCGCCTTCGAGAAGGCCGGCGCCCTGACCCGTACCGACGCGGTCCCGGTCGCCCCCCGCCAGGGGTCCCGCACCCTGCGCACGGCGGGCCGCGTCGAGCACCTGAACCGCAGGACCGAGCAGGCCCACGTGGTCCTCGGCATGCCGGGCCTGGCCCGCACCGACGAGCGCCGCTGGGCCCTCGGCGTCCTGAACACCGCCCTCGGCGGCGGCATGTCCTCCCGCCTCTTCCAGGAGGTCCGGGAGAAGCGCGGCCTCGCCTACAGCGTGTACTCGTACACCTCCGGCTTCGCCGACTGCGGCCTCTTCGGGGTGTACGCGGGCTGCCGCCCCGGCCAGGTCCACGACGTGCTGAAGATCTGCCGGGACGAACTCGACAAGGTCGCCTCCGACGGCCTCGGCGACGAGGAGATCCGGCGGGCGATCGGCCAGCTCTCCGGCTCCACCGTCCTCGGCCTGGAGGACACCGGCGCCCTGATGAACCGCATCGGCAAGAGCGAGCTGTGCTGGGGCTCCCAGATGTCCGTGGACGACATGCTCGCCCGCATCGCGGCCGTCACCCCGGACGACGTCAGGGCCGTCGCCCG
>NZ_JAPSIW010000200.1 GCF_031178505.1 Streptomyces sp.
AGATCCGCGCGGGGACGGGCGCCTTGCGGGGCTCGTACGGGTCGAAGACCTCCGAGTACACGTCGACCGGTTCCAGGAGCGCCGCGAACCGCTCCCGCAGCTCGTCCACGTCCGGCTCCGGGCCCGTATCCGTCTCGTACCGCTCGTCCGGGACGATGTCCTCGTGCGCCCCGAGCCGGCCGCCCGCGAGGAGCAGCTGCGAGACCTCCAGGAGCAGGAACGGCACCGCGCTGTCCGGCTCGTCGCCCCTGGCGACCTCGGTGGTCGCCACGATGAAGCTCTCGATGGAGTCGGCGATCTGAACCGCGAAGTCGTCGGGACTCTGCGTGACGGAGTGCAGCGTGGGGTCAGACATCGAGAAGCCTCCCTGGGAGCGCGCCGGGCCGGACGTGGTCATACATCTAGCAGCCTCCGTCCCTCGAAGGCACGGCCGAGGGTCACTTCGTCGGCGTATTCCAGGTCACCGCCGACCGGCAGGCCGCTGGCCAGCCGGGTCACCCTCAGGCCCATGGGCTTGATCATCCGCGCCAGGTACGTCGCGGTGGCCTCGCCCTCCAGGTTGGGGTCGGTGGCGAGGATCAGCTCCGTGACGGTGCCGTCCGCGAGCCGCGCCAGCAGCTCGCGGATGCGCAGGTCGTCCGGGCCGACGCCCTCGATCGGGCTGATCGCGCCGCCGAGGACGTGGTACCGCCCCCGGAACTCGCGGGTCCGCTCGATCGCGACGACGTCCTTCGGTTCCTCCACGACGCAGATCACCGTCCGGTCGCGCCGCTCGTCCCGGCAGATGTTGCACCGCTCCTGCTGGGCCACGTTGCCGCAGACCTCGCAGAACCGGACCTTCTCCTTGACCTCCAGGAGGGCGTGCGCGAGCCGCCGGACGTCCGTGGGCTCCGCCTGGAGGATGTGGAAGGCGATCCGCTGGGCGCTCTTGGGCCCGACGCCGGGCAGCCTGCCCAGTTCGTCGATGAGGTCCTGGACCACGCCTTCGTACAACGGAACGCCCTTCTCGGGGGGTGCTTGATTCTTACGGTAGTGGCTGCGAGCGGCCCTGAGTAAGGGAGCGGTCAGAAGCCCAGGCCCGGCATGCCGCCGAGGCCCTGCGCCAGCGGGCCCAGCTTGGTCTGCTGGAGCTGGTGCGCGTTGTCGTTGGCGGCCTGGACGGCGGCGACGACGAGATCGGCCAGGGTCTCGGTGTCCTCCGGGTCGACCGCCTTGGGGTCGATCACCAGGCCGCGCAGCTCGCCGTTGCCGGTCACGGTCGCCTTGACCAGGCCGCCGCCGGCCTGGCCCTCGACCTCGGTCGCGGCGAGCTCTTCCTGGGCCCGGGCGAGGTCCTGCTGCATCTTCTGGGCCTGCTGGAGAAGCTGCTGCATGTTGGGCTGGCCACCACCGGGAATCACGGGCACTCCTGAGGGTCGGTCGTCCGGACCGTCGTCCGGATGTCGGTATGCCGAGCCTACGTGGTCGCCGCGCACCCTGCCTCCACCACTCTTTCGAGTGAGAAACTGCGGGCTCCTCTACCTGATCAACACCCTCTTGCGGGCGGAAATCCCGGGATTCCGGGCCCATCGCCCTCCATTCGGCGGTAGGAAGGGCAGGCACCACGTGCACCGCACGTCACAGCACGACACGAGCGACACGCGCGCTGAGCTGAACAGAGGAGTCCCCCGGTGAGCCAGCAGCCGGAGATGCAGCCACCGGGGCAGCCCGGGGGAGACGTCCGCCGAGATCTGACCGGTACGCCCTTCCCCCTGGGCGACTGGGGCGAACCGGCCGAACGGCTCGACGAGCTCTACCGGTGGGTGGAGGGGAACGCGCTGCGCACCGCCGAGTGGTACCTGTCCGACCGTGGCGGGAAGCGCCGTGGCGCCCGTGCCCTGCGGTTCGGCACCGCCGCCGGGGTGATCGCGGGCGCCGCGCTGCCGCTGCTCGACGTGAGCGGGGTGGCCGAGGGCACGACCGGCTGGGGGTATCTGTCGCTGCTGCTCGGCGCCGCCTGTCTGGCCTGCGACCGGTACTTCGGGCTGACCTCGGGCTGGATGCGGGACGTGGCCACGGCGCAGGCGGTGCAGCGCCGCGTCCAGGCGCTCCAGTTCGACTGGGCCTCGGAGAGCGTCCGCGAGGTGCTGGGCCCGACGGAGGGCACGGCGAGCGAGGCGGCCGAGCGGTGCCTCGGGGTGCTGCGCCGCTTCTCGGAGGACATCACCGAGCTCGTACGGGCCGAGACGGCGGACTGGATGGTCGAGTTCCGCTCGGGCCCGGCGCCGCTCGCGCTCCAGTCGGCGGGCGTGGTCCCGGCCCGGCCGGAGCCCGCCCCATCGCCGGGCCGCTTCCCGCTGCCCCCGGGCACCCGCCCGAACATGCCGCGCCAGCGGCCCCCGGAGACCCGCTGAGGGCCTGAACGCCGCCGGGCGGCCCCCGGGAGGGGCCGCCGGGGTCGCCGAACGCCGACGGCCGGTCCCGGGCCCCGGGACCGGCCGTCGGACCGAGCTCGCCCCGGCTCAGCTCAGGATGATCATCGAGCCCTGGGCCAGGCTGCGGGTCGCCGCCGCGTGCAGCCCGAGCCACACGTGGCGCTCCCGCGCGAAGGGGCTGTCGTCGAGCGGGGCGGTGGCGGCCGGTTCCTCCAGCTCGGTCGGCCGCTCCGGCGGGGCGGGCGCGGCCGGCGGGTTCGCCGGGTCGATGCCGATCGCGGGTGCCACGTACTCCAGCTCGCGCAGCAGCCCGTAGGAGGAGCCGAGCGGGCCGCCGCCCTCCAGGAGTTCGTCGCTGGAGAGCGGGACGGGGAAGTCCACGGGCACGTAGGCGCCCGCGTGGTCGTAGTGCCACACCAGGTGGGACTGCTGCGCGGTCGTCTCGAACATCTCCAGGAGCTGTTCGTAGTCCCCGCCCAGCTCGCCGACCGGCTCGACCGGCAGTCCGCAGATCTGGAGCAGGTAGGCGCGGCGCAGGAAGTGCAGGGCCTCGTAGTCGAAGCCCGCGACCGGGGCGACGTCCCCGGAGAGACCGGGCATGTACGCGTAGACGGGCACGGTCGGCAGGCCCGAGGCGCTGAGTACGGCGTCGTAGGCGGCGATCTCTTCGGCGAAGGGGTTGTCGGGGCTGTGGCACAGCACGTCGACGAGGGGGACCAGCCACAGGTCACAGGCCAAGGGAGGCTCGCTCTCCGTCAGTTGCAGGGAGGGCAAGGGTAGTCGGCGCCGCCGACCACGCCCACCCGTGGACCACCTGCCCCTGGAAGCCGGGCCTCAACCCGCCGCCGGGGGCGGCTCACCGCTCACCGGACCCGCGCGCGGGCCTCCAGGCGGTCGGCCCACTCCAGGGAGTGCGCGTTGTACTCCCGTACGACCGTGAGCGCGGCCTCCCCGTCGCCGCGTGTGATGGCGTCGACCAGCTCCACGTGCCCGGCCCACAGCCAGCCGTGCATCTCCCGCTCGGCGCGCAGGTAGGGCACGGAGAAGACCCAGGCCTGGACGCGCAGCCGGTGCAGGAAGTCGGCGATGTGCTCGTTGGACGAGATCAGCCGGGCGAGTTCGCGCCAGTAGCGGATGTCGTAGCCGATGAGGACGTCGAGGTCCCCGGCGCGGGCGGCGCGGGCGGCGGCCTCGCCCCGGCGGCGTACGGAGACGAGCGCGACGCCCAGGCCCACGTCGGGCACCGGGGAGGCCGGCGGGGTGCGGGGGGCGTGGCGGCGGAAGATGCCGTCCACGACGAGCATCCGGGCCTCGACCATGTCCCGGTAGTCGGCGACGGTGAAGGCGTGGACGCGGAAGCCGCGGTGCTGGTCGGAGTCGAGGAGCCCCTGGGCACAGAGGTCCACGAGCGCTTCCCGCACGGGGGTGGCGGAGACGCCGTACTGCTCGGCGATCTGCCGGACGGTGAACTCCTCCCCCGGCTGGAGACGCCCCGCGAGCACCTCGTCACGGAGCGCGTCCGCGATCTGCCGTCGCAGGGTGTTGCGGGTGACAGCTCCGCTCGCGGGCATGTGGGCCCCCCTCCGTCCGGCTCCCGGAGAGCCTAGTCGAGACGGAGGAGGGGCCCGGGGGCCGTGCTTACGCGGTGTGCTCGTCGGCCACGGCGAGGGCGGCGTCGAGGGCGGCGAGGCCCTCCTTGGCCTCCGCCTCGGAGACGGTGCAGGCGGGGACGGCGTGGGTGCGGTTCATGTTCACGAAGGGCCAGAGGCCGTTCTTCCTGGCGGCGGCGGTGAAGGCGGCCATGGGCGCGTTGGCCTCGCCGGCGGCGTTGTACGGGACGAGCGGCTCGCGCGTCTCCTTGTTCCTCACCAGGTCCAGCGCCCAGAAGACACCGAGGCCGCGCACCTCGCCGACGGAGGGGTGGCGTTCGGCCAGTTCGCGCAGGCCGGGGCCGAGGACGTGCTCGCCGATGTGGGCGGCGTGCTCGACCACCTTCTCGTCGGCCATGACGTTCAGGGTGGCGACGGCGGCGGCGCAGGCGAGCGGGTGGCCGGAGTAGGTCAGGCCGCCGGGGTAGGGCCGCTTGTCGAAGGTGGCGGCGATCTCGGCGCTGATGGCGACGCCGCCGAGCGGGACGTAGCCGGAGTTGACGCCCTTGGCGAAGGTCAGGAGGTCGGGCACGACGTCGAAGTGGTCGGCGGCGAACCACTTCCCGGTGCGGCCGAATCCGGCCATGACCTCGTCCAGGATGAAGACGATGCCGTACCTGTCGCAGATCTCGCGCACGCCGGCGAGGTAGCCGGGCGGCGGGGTCATGATGCCGGCGGTGCCGGGCACGGTCTCCAGGATGATCGCGGCGACGGTCTGCGGACCCTCGAAGGCGATCGTGTCCTCCAGGTGCTGGAGGGCGCGGGCGCTCTCCTCCGCCTCGGTGGTGGCGTAGAAGGGCGAGCGGTAGAGGAAGGGCGCCCAGAAGTGCACCACGCCGGCGGAGGCGGTGTCGGAGGCCCAGCGGCGCGGGTCGCCGGTGAGGTTGATCGCGGTGGAGGTGGCGCCGTGGTACGAGCGGTAGGCGGAGAGCACCTTGGTGCGGCCCGTGTGCAGGCGGGCCATGCGGACGGCGTTCTCGACGGCCTCGGCGCCGCCGTTGGTGAAGAAGATCTTGTCCAGGTCGCCGGGGGTGCGCTCGGCGATGAGGCGTGCGGCCTCGGAGCGGACGTCGATGGCGAAGGCGGGCGCGAAGGTGGCCAGCTTCCCGGCCTGCTCCTGGACGGCGGCGACGACCTTGGGGTGCTGGTAGCCGATGTTGGTGTAGACGAGGCCGCTGGTGAAGTCGAGGTAGCGGTTGCCGTCGTAGTCCCAGAAGTACGAACCCTCGGCGCCGGCCACGGCGAGCGGGTCGATCAGTCCCTGGGCGGACCAGGAGTGGAAGACGTGCGCGCGGTCGGCGGCCTTGACGGCCGCGCCGGCCTGGGGGTCGGGTTCGATGACATGAGGGGTCATGGGTCCGAGGGTAAGGAAGCGCAGGTGAAAGCGGCCATGGCCATCTTGTCCACCGAGACCGGCCGGGACGCGACACCTTGGGTGCCCGCCTTTTCCCGTGGACAGCGCGCGCCCGTCACTGCCAGCCTTTCGCCATGACCACAGGGACCGGAAACACGACCGTGCACCTCGCCGTCTACGACACCCTCGCCGACTGGGAGACGGGCCACGCGACGGCCTGGCTCGCCCGCGCCGGCCACACGATCAGGACCGTCGGTCCGGCCGCCGGGGAGCCCGTCACGACCCTCGCGGGCATCCGGATCGTCCCCGATCTGGCGCTCGGCGACCTCCGCCCCGAGGACAGCGCCCTGCTGATCCTCCCCGGCGCCGACACGTACGACGAGGGCGACGGCCTGGCCCCCTTCACGGCCAAGGCCCGCGCCTTCCTCGACGCGGGTGTGCCCGTCGCGGCGATCTGCGGCGCCACGGCCGGGCTGGCCAGGGAGGGCCTGCTCGACGGCCGCCGGCACACCAGCGCCGCGCGCTCCTACCTGGCCGCCACGGGCTACCGGGGCGGTGACCACTACGTGGAGGCGGACGCCGTGCGCGACGGGAACCTCATCACGGCGGGCCCGACGGAGCCGGTGGCGTTCGCGCGGGAGATCTTCGCCCGCCTCGGCGCGTACGAGGGGCAGCGCGACGCCTGGTACCGCCTCTTCCACCACTCCGACCCGGCGGCCTACGAGGAACTGAACGGGTGACCGGGGGGCGGGAGGCGCGCCCGTACGGCGCTGGGCGTCTTCCGCCTCGACGGCTCGTTCCGCACCTCCCGGAGGGTGGGCGGGAGCGCGCAGGCCGGCGCGGGTCCGGAGGCGGTCCCTACGGGGTGCTCTCGTGGAGGGCGCCCGTCACGTAGCGCATCGCGGCGGTGAACTCCGGGTCGGTGAGGCGGCGGCCCATCTCCGCCTCGTCCACGTCCTCGATGTGGGTCTGGATCCACCAGAGGTTGCCGTACGGGTCGCGGACGCGGCCCACCTTGTCGCCGAAGAACAGGTGCGTGACCTCGGTGACGGAGGTGCCGCCCGCCTCGACCGCGCGCCGGTGGACGGCTTCCGCGTCCTCCACGTACAGCCGGATGAAGGCCGGTGTCGGCCCCCAGCCGGGCGGGCTGTCGAAGGCCATGATCCGCCCGGTGCCGATCCGCAGCTCGGCGTGGCCGACGGAGCCGTCCTCCATGACGAAGCGGCCCACCTCCTCGGCCCCGAAGGCCCTCTCCAGGTAGTCGATGAGCCCGGCGGTGTCGCTGCCGATGACCCAGGGCGTGACGGTCGTGTAGCCGTCGGGAACGGCCTTGACGGCCTGCTGGTCCTCGTTGTCGCTCATGCGGTGAGGCTAGGAGGCGAGTAGGCCGGGCCATGACCTACTTCGCCGCGCGTCAGGAGAGAAGTTCGCGCACCGCGCTCCGGAGGAGGAGGGGGTGGACGAACCGGTTCGGGCCGCTCGGGAGGCACCGCCAGGACAGCGGCCAGGTCTTCCCCGTGAGGGCGGGCACCGGTACGTAGCTCACGTGCGCCGGGCCGGAGTTGAAGCGGGTGACGCCGCGCGGCCAGGCACGGTGGGCCGTGGTGCCGGGCGGCAGGAGGAAGTAGACCCCGCGCCGGCCGTTGTCCTCCATCACGACCGGGCCGGGGTCGCCGCCGGTGAGCACCTCCATCCAGTCGGCCAGCCGCCGCCCGTCCTCACCGTCGACGCGGACCGCGTCGAATTGCACCCCGGCCTTGCGGAGATGGAATCCGGAAAGTGGAATCCAACTCACATGGACATCCCGATTCTCTGCATTCACGAGGACATGTTCCCGCGTCACCGCTAGCGTTTTCCACGACTGCGGAGGGCGCGTCGGCAACCCGTTGACCTGCGCCAACTGCCCTCGTACGCGGTCGAATTCGGCGGGGAGCAGTTGAGACCGATTGAGATCGGTTGAGTCCGAATGGGGAACAGAATGGCGCGAGCCGAGAACAAGGAACCGGTAGGCCCCGTGGCGCGGATGGCGGCGACCGTGGCCAGGAGAATGCGGTTGAAAAGGGGACTGACGCAGGATCAGCTCGGGGCGCTCATGGGGTACACCGGCGCGGCGATCAGCGCGATGGAGCGGCTGCTGCACCCGGTGAGCGACGAGATGCTGGTCCAGCTGGAGCGGGTCCTCGGCGGTGACACCGGAATCTTCGAGGAGATGCGGGACCTGCTGCGCCTGGAGCGGCTGCCCGAGCAGTTCCGTGGTTACGCCCAGATCGAGCAGAAGGCGCTCGCGCTGTGGCTGTACGCGAACCACATCGTGCACGGCCTCTTCCAGACGGAGGCGTACGCCCGCGCGCTCATCGCGGGCGGCTACCCGGAGCCCACGCCGGAGCGCGTCGAGGAGCTGGTGATGGCACGGATGGCGCGCAAGGCGCTGTTCGACCGGAGCCGGGTGTGCGAGATCGAGCTGGTTCTGGACGAGTCGGTGCTGCGGCGGCCGATCGGCAGCGAGGAGATCATGCGCGAGCAGCTCCTGCACCTGGCGGAGTCCGCGCGGAGGAGAAATGTGAACCTCCAGGTGCTGCCGCTGGACGCGGCCCTGGGAGGGGAGTACGCCGGTGACCGAGGCGCCCTGGAGATCGTGGAGACCCCGGCTCACGACCGGGTGACCTACCTGGAGATCCAGGGCGAGAGCGTGCTCGTCACCGATCGGGCCAAGGTCAGTATCCACACGCAGCGGTATGCGAAGATCCGGGCACAGGCCCTGGATCCGCGCAGGTCGCTGGGTCTCATCGAGGAGTTGGCGGGAGTAGACAGATGAGCGACACCCTGCACTGGTTCAAGTCCAGTTACAGCGACAGCGGTGGCGGAAGCTGCGTCGAGGTCGCCTTCGACTGGCACAAGTCGTCGTACAGCGACAGCGGTGGCGGCGACTGCGTCGAGGTCGCCTCGTGCGCCCACGCCGTCCACGTCCGCGACTCGAAGGTCGGCGACGGGCCCACGTTCGCCGTGGAGCCCGCCGCCTGGACCGCGTTCCTCGCGTGGCAGGACTGACCGGCTAGCAGTACAGGTTGGCGCCGGCGGGGACACCCAGGATCTGGGTGAACTGCTGGTACTTGGTGACCCGGCTCTGCACCTGGGCCGGGTTGCCGCCGTTGCACTCCAGCGCG
Organism: Streptomyces sp.; assembly: GCF_031178505.1. GTDB lineage: Bacteria > Actinomycetota > Actinomycetes > Streptomycetales > Streptomycetaceae > Streptomyces > Streptomyces gulbargensis. Next base: position 8,582 of record NZ_JAPSIW010000200.1, read on the forward strand.
CCGTTGATCGCGCGGATCGTCTCACCGAAACCGGCGCCGTTCACCATGGCGTTGTGGGCGGTCATCGTGCCCGGGCCGTTCTGGGTGTTCCAGTACCAGAGGCCGGTCTGCATGGCGACGGCCGGCTCGCGCTCGACGCGCCAGGGGTTGTTCAGCAGGTCGATGCCGAGGGCGTCACCGGCGGCCTTGTAGTTGAAGTTCCAGGAGAGCTGGATCGGACCCCGGCCGTAGTAGGCGGCCTGCCCGGCGGGGCAGCCGTAGGGCTGGCGGGCGTCGCAGTAGTGCGGGTAGTTGGCGGTGTTCTGCTCCACGACGTGGACCAGGCCGCCCGTCTCGTGGTGCACGTTGGCGAGGAAGGCCGCGGCCTCCTGGCGCTTGACCGTCTCACCGCCGGTGGTGGCGAAGGCGGGGTACGACTTCAGGGCGGCGGTCAGCCCGGCGTACGTGTAGAACGGGTTCCGGTTCGGGAACATCTGGTTGAACTGGGCCTCGGAGACCACGAATCCGGTGGTCGGGGGCGGGGTGGTGCCGCCGCCGTCGGTGCCGCAGACACCCTCGTCGCGCCAGACGTCGGAGCCGCCCGGGCGCTCGTTCTGCGTCCACCACTTCGCGTACCAGTTGTGGCCGTTGTACGAGGCGGTCATGCCGCCCGTGTAGACGCTGGAGGAGTTCCAGGCCGTCACACAGGCGGGGGCGGCGCCCGCCGGGGCGGCGGGGAGGAGAAGGGCGAGCCCAACTGCCGTACAGAGGGCGGCGAACAGGGAAACCAGGCGTCGCATGCGCGCGTCCTTCCGGTGGGGGGAGGACCAGCGAAGCGGTATTGGTCTGAACCTGTCAAGGTCTAGACCAGGATTGGCTGGTCGACCGCTCCACGGGAGGACGGCACGATGACCGACGTACGGCACCCCGCACGGCCGGGCGGGGGCGGAGCGGCACGGCGCCCGCGCCCCGGTCTCTCCCTCTCCCTCGCCGTCACGGCGCTGCTCGGGGCAGGAGCCTGCGGGTCCGGGGCGGCCTCCCCCGCCCCGACCGG
>NZ_JAPSIW010000912.1 GCF_031178505.1 Streptomyces sp.
GGTGACCGCCGAACTGCTGCAAACAACCCGGACCATTTCCCACGAGCTGGGGACCCCCTCCCAGAACGTGGGTTGACCTCCAGGTTTCCTGCGGCGCATACAAGACGAAGCACTTGGCCTACCTCAGCGGGCATTTTAACGGGCGGGGCATACGCCAATTCGAAAACCTCAGAACGCAGGGTTCTAAACGCCTGCACCTTGCCGGGGAAGTGGTGCGTTAGTGGACCCTCTATCGGGAATTCTCTCGGTGCTAGGTCAAGTGCATTTTAGATCCGAGTAAACCCCGATAATGCGGGTAGGAGCGTCGGGATAGCCCGCTTCCCGAAGGGCAGAATGCACGTGCTCCTGACAACCTCGATGTACGCATGGCCTTCAAGCTCGCTTTGGGAGATCTGCCGGTCACCGGATTGCGAGTCCAGCGCAATCTCTTTCCATTCCTCGAGTTCGGCAGTGGAAACTCTTGCCTCGGTGAGCGCACGGTCCGCAATCGCCGTCGCTTCATCCGGCTCCCGCAGCGTCACATTCGGACAGGGCCTGCTGAACGCTGATGTTGTCCGGATCGACAATGGCGAGCGTCTCGTCCTGGTCGAAGAGTCCTGCGAAGACCGAGCTTCACATGAGTGAAGGGGCGAATCGGCTGCCTTCCTCGTTGAACCAGTTGACGACGGCCAGGTTGAATTTAGGCGCCTGTTCCGTGCTTTTGATGCGACGGCTGATCTCCTGGGCAGCGTGCAGCATCGCCGCGACTACGCCGTAGGCCCCGTCGAACCGTCCGGCCAAGGGCTGGCTGTCGAGGTGGGAACCGATGAGGATATAGGGTGCCCCCGGGGTCCATTCGATGAGTCCGAACATGTTGCCGATCCCGTCCACGCGCAGCTCGAATCATGTTTCCTGGATCCACTGGGCGAATCAGGTTCGGGCGGCCGCGTCGTTGGCCGTCGCGGCCTGGCGGTCCACTCCTTTGTTGGGAGTTGCGCCGATCTTCGCTACGTGATGGAAGTCTTGCAAGAAGGAGTGATCGTTCATACGGGTGTTAGCCTTTCCTCGTTTATCTAATTAGGTTTGAGGCAAGAAGCCGGTCCAGCACTGCCGCAGCCTCACTGACCAGCCGGCTGGCGTCCGGTCCCGCTGCGATGAGCACCAGCGCAGGTCGTTCGGGAGAAGGCCGGTCGTTGGACCGTGGGCGCACGTCTACCCGCCCACCGGCCAGCTGGACCTCGTGCCAGGTTCCGTCGTAGTCCTGGACAACCCCCTTGGCCCGGACCAGGCGCCCCGACTGCGCGGCTAGCCCGCGGGTGAGTGCGTCCACGTCCACCGGCTCCGGACACTCAAGCGTGGCGGAAACGTGCGCCTCCGCGTGGTCCGGACCGCCGTGGCGATGAGTCCCCCCACCGGCGCTGGCGTCGTCGTCCTCAGCCTCGGGCGCCGGTGCGGCGAGGGCCTCACCTGCCGTCGCCCCCGGGTCCGCAGGATCCTGCAGGATCAGCCGCGCCCCCGGCGCCGCCGCGCTGCACGCCTCCGCAGCGTCGTCTGTTTCGACCGCCAGGGCCAGGTCGGTCTTCGTCACCAGCACGACTTCCGCCGCGGCGAGTTGCCGTGCCACTGTGTCGCCGACGTACTCGTCGCGCAGCAGCCGCCGGACGGTGGTAGCGTCCGCGCACACTAGCACGGGGCCCGGGGAGAAGCCCGGGAAGTCCCGCCACATGGCGAGCTGGCCGGGGTCGCCGACGCCGCTGACCTCGCAGAGCACATGGTTAAGGTCCCCGCGCGCGGCCAGCGCGGTCATGGTGCGGGACGCGTCGTCGCTGATCTGGCAGCAGATGCACCCGTTCGTCAGCTCTACGGTGTCCCCGGACGCCGAGGCGATGAGGTCCGCGTCGATGTTGACGCTTCCGAAATCGTTGACGACGACGGCAGTGCGCCCCGGCAGCACACCCGCCAGCAGCCGGTTCACCAGGGTGGACTTGCCGGAGCCCAGGTAGCCGCCGATGATTCCCAACCGGGCGGTCATGACGCGGGCACCCCCGAGAGGGCCGCGACCTTCGTCGCGTGGTGTCGGCCGCCGACTACGGTGCCGAGGACATGGATCTCGCCGATGCGCTCGGGCTCGACGGCGAGCGGGTCCTCGGCCAGGACGGCCAGGTCCGCGAGCTTCCCCGCCTCGAGGGAGCCGACCTCGTGGTCCATCTTCAGCATGTACGCTCCGCCGATCGTCACGGCCTCCAGCGCCTCCTGCACGCCGATCCGCTCAAGCTCGCCCATGACCCGCCCGGAGACCGTCAGCCGCGTTACTGCGTGCTTCACGGAGTGCAGCGGGCCCAGGGGCGTGACTGGAGTGTCCGAGTGCAAGGAGATCGGCACCCCGAGGCGCAGCGCCGTGGCGGCCGCGTT
>NZ_JAPSIW010000201.1 GCF_031178505.1 Streptomyces sp.
GCCGCGCGCTGGGCATCGAGCCCCTCCCCCAGAACCTGGGCGAGGCGCTGGCCCTGATGGAGCGCAGCGACCTGGTCGCCGAGACCCTCGGCGAGCACGTCTTCGACTTCTTCCTGCGCAACAAGCGGCAGGAGTGGGAGGAGTACCGGTCCCAGGTGACGGCCTTCGAGCTGCGCAAGTCACTGCCGGTGCTGTAAGGGCAGGTCAGAGCGAATTTCCCGCTGATTCAGCAGATGGGGCCGACGGTTGCGAACCGTCGGCCCCATCGCGCCTCACGGGCTCTGGGCCGTCTCTGGGCCGTCTGGCACCGGGTCGGTAGCCTCGTAGAGGCCGTCCACGGCTTTTCGGGCCCGCGCGTCGCTGCTCGGCATGAGGTGCGTGTAGACCCGCAGGGTGAACCCCGGATCGTTGTGTCCCAGGTAGTTGCTCAGCGCCTTGACGTTCTCGCCAGCGTCCAGGAGGACTGAGGCGTAGAAGTGCCTGAGAGCGTGCATGCCGTGCTCGCGTGCAGCCTGATGGCGCTCCCCCGGTCTCGGCGTAGGGATCACACCAGCAGCCACGAGAGCAGGCTTCCACACACGGTCGTTGAAGTCCGTCCGCCGAACCGCACCCGCGCCGTCGAGGCGCGTGAACAGCAGTCGCTTGGTCACAAGCGGGCCGCCCACGCGAAGCCATGGCAGGGTGATCTCTACGGGTGGGAACGTCTCTATATGCGCTTTGAGGACGTGCGCTACGCGGTCCGGCAATGGGACGTCCCGGACCTTGTCTCGCTTCGGCGGCGCAAACACAAGGCCCTCTTTCGTCACCTTCACCTGATTGGCAACGTGGAGCCAGCCGGAATCGAAACGAATGCCGTCGACTGGCAGCCCGAAGATTTCCCCTTGTCGTAGTCCGCATCCGCCTCCCAGGTCCACTGTCGCGCGGTAGCGCGCCGGCAGCGCCGCCCGTACGGCGAAGACACGCGCTCCGCTCCACGGCACGATGCGCCCGGCGCCCGGAGCAGGGGGCCGCACGGATTGCGCGTGGCAGGGGTTCTTCGCCAGATGGCCATCGTCCACGGCCGCGTTGAGCACCGCCGCAACGTTGTTGTAGATCACGCGCCGGTAGGACGACGCCGACACGGCCGTCTCCAGTTGGCTCAGCCAATCCCGGATGTGCTCCGGTTTGAAGGACCCAAGCGGGCGCGGGCCGAGATAGGGGATCGCGTGACCGCGAATCGCAGACTCGACCGATTCGCGCGTCGTCATCGCAGTGGTCTGCGTGGTCAGCCACTTCTCGGCGTACTGCCGGAACGTCACGCGGCCGGCAGAAGGGTCCAGGTACTGCCCCCGGGACATGTCCGCCTCGATGTGGGCAAGCCATTGATCGGCCAGCCGTTTCTGTCCGTCGCGGAAGGACTTACTCTTCTCGGTCCCGTCCGGGCCGATGTAGCGGGCGCGATAACGCAGGCCCGATCCGTGCCGCTCTGTTCTCACGCGGCGGGGCTTCCCGTTGGAATCGGCCTCGATCTTGTACCAGCGGTCTTGGACGTGGCCCGCCATGCGGTGGTGATCCCTTCTCTACGTGCAGCAGGGAGAGCCGCAGGGGTGCGGCTCTCCCTGCTGTGTCTTGTGATGTCTGGTCAGGCAGCGTCGCGGTCGACGTTCTTGCGGTCGGTGACGTAGGCGCGGATGTCGGCGGGGTCGTAGCGCAGATGCTTGCCAATGCGGAAGCCGGGCGGGCCAGTCCGCTTCTTGCGCCACTGGTAGACGGTCTCTAGGGGCACCTCGAACATCGCAGCGATGTCATCGGGGGTGAGGTACCGGTCGGGGAGGCCGTTCCGGAGAGTGGCGCGAGGGTCGGAGGCTGCCATGAGGACTCCAAGGGGGGTGGGCGTGACCGCCTGTCCGAGGTGCGGATTTCTGCGTCACCTGCGTCATCTGCGTCATTCGCGGCTCTGACCTGGGGTTTCGTGGTGACGCAGCACGATGGAGGTCCGTCACCGGTGACACAGACCTGCGTCATCGGGTGACGCAGGTGACGCAGGATGACGCAGGAATCGGGCGTCTGCGTCACCCGTCTTCTGGCAGGTCACCGGCCGTTTTCGGAGTGCGGGTGACGCAGGTGACGCAGCGTCTTCCTACTTCGGACAAAGAGGGGTGGTCTCTGTTGTGGTGCGGCTCAGGACGTGAAGAAGGAGCCGCTTCGCGGCGCGACCATCGCAGGGCGGCGGCGCCGCCGAACAGCAAGAGGAGCACGCGCCGGCGGGTGCTCCTCTTGCTTGTCCGAGAGCACGACCGGGGGCGACGGCCCGCCCCGGCCGTGCGGTCAGAAGGCCGCTTCCTGCTCGGCCGGGGGCGGCACGTCGGCTGGCCGCGCGATCTCGATATAGCGAGATGTCTTGGTGCGTCCCCAGTCGATGAGGACGCCCCGGGCGGCGAGGGTTGGCTGTAGGCGCTTGAGTCGGTCTGAGAGCACCTTGCCGGTGGTCGGCCACCCTTTGGGCAGGGGACGGAAGTCCTCGCCCGTGTAGAGGCCCGTCAGAGCGTGCAGCCATTCGGCGGACGTCATCCGCTGCTCGGTGCCCGACCCCATGTCGGTGGCGTGCTTGAGTACGGTCTGTGCCAACAGGTCGCCCTCGATGACGTCGTCGTTGAGGTCGTCCAGGCTGGCCCGGTAGGCGGCGAGCGCTCCCAGACCGGTGGCGGCGTCGAGCTGTGCGCACAGGTGCGCGAAGTCGGCCATGCGTAGGTCGGTCGGGATGTCCGCCTGTGCTGCCCGTACCTGCACGGTGAGGTCCAGGAGCGAGCCGAGGATGACAGGGAGCACCTCGGCGAAGTCGGACCACAGTTCCGCTTCAGTGCGCCGGACGCGGGGGCGTTCCAGGCGGAGCGGCAGGAGACGTTCGGCGAGGTCGGGCCGGATCACGCCGACGTCGATGCCGGTCAGGAGCAGGGGGCGGCGGTAGCCGATGCGGAAGACGTCCCCGTCGGTGAACAGGGCGCGCTTGACGTTCTCGGCGCCGGTGACGATGCAGCACATCGCGTCGGACAGTTCCGGGGTCATGTGGGAGAGGTTGTCCAGGGCGGTGACCCAGCCGGCCGCCACCGCCGTGATCAGGTTCTCCTCGTCCTTCGGGGCCCGGCGCAGGTCCCCGGTCATGCCCTCGATGATCCGCACCAGCATCCGCCCGCCGGTGGACTTGCCCGCGCCCTGCGGCCCGGTGAGGAACGGGGCGGGCACGGGCACCGACGGTGCGAGGCAGCCGATGAGCCACGCGATGGCCAGGCACTCGGTCTCCGCGGTGGCGAAGTTGCACAGCCGCATCAGCAGGTCGATGCCCTTGCCGTCGGTGTCCTTGACCGGCAGCGGCAGCTCCCCCGTGAGCTGGGTACGCCGCCAGCAAACTTCCCGCGGGTCCGGGGTGCGGATGTCCCACCCGGTGGGGTGGATGCGCACGGACTGCCCATCGGCCCGCCCCAGGTCCAGCCAGGAGGCCCCGTCGAATCCGGGGGCGACGCGGATGTGCACGGGCTGCACGTCCTCGGTCAGCGCCAACGCTTCGATCAGGTCTAGCGCTTCCTTCATCGCGGTGCCGTTGAACACGCCGATGCCGTCCCTGAACAGTCCGACCATGAGTTCCTGCCGGTGGCTTCCCGTCGTGCCCTGGGAGCGGATCGGGCGGGCCACGGGGTGGCCGTTGCGCTGCGCGTACACGGTGCCGTCGGCGGTGCGGAAGTACCGGAAGTGGGATTGCGCGTAGTCGGTGATGATCTCGCGGGCCGGGGTCTTCTCGTCCTCGGACATGGTCACAGTCCCAACGTGGTGCGGGCGTTGGTCCACGCGTCCGTGCAGTGCCGGGCCGTCTCGCCCTTGCTCTGCGCGGCGGTGAACAGGCGGGCGACGTGGGTGTCGGTGAGGCAGCCGCACCGGCCGTGCCTGGACAGCACGGCCAGGAACGTCCGGTACACGGTCGTGTGGACCGCGCTGGACGCCTCCGTGATGCGCTGCTCCGCCATGGCGATGCCACGGTCCAGGTAGGCGGGCGTGCGGTGCGGACACTCCCCTCCCCCGGCACCAGCGGGCACGACGGCCGCATGCGGCGCCGGGCTGGCCGGGGAGGGTTCCTTGACGGCCAGCGCGCGCACGGCGTCCGGCAGCTCGGCCATGGTGCCGGTGCCGGGCCCGAGGTAGCGGGCGTAGGCCATGGTCGACTTGATGTCCACGCCGGGGCGCACCGCGTTCACGGAGCGCATGGCGCCTCGGTAGATCCAGTGCTGGCCGCGCGTGGTCGGGACGGTCCGGGTGGCGGGCAGGGCGGTGCGGGCCCAGGCGATGGCGTCCACGTCGTCCAGGTCGACGACGGTCAGGCCGGCGCCGCCGGGGTGGTAGCCGACGCACACCGCCCGTCGCCACGCCGCCGCCCATGCGGGCGAGACGATGACGGCCGGGGCGGTGGTGGCGGCGGCCCACGCGTGGCAGGGGGCCGAGCAGCGGCAGGGGCCCGGGGTCTTCATGTTCGGCCGGCCGCCGCACGCGTTGTCCGCGCACGCCGGGCAGTTGCCGAACGGGACCTTGCCCCGGCGCAGTGGCAGCACGGGCACGCCGGACGCGGCGAGGCTCAGCGCGGTGTGCTGGGGGTGCACCGGTGTGGTCATGCCGCCACCTCCAAGGCCGAGCGAACCGGGATGCCGGTGGGCACGGAGACGATGTGCGCGGCGAGCAGCGGCGGCACAGCGTTGCCGACTTGCTCGAACTGCTTGGTGCGGGTCCCGTGGAACGGGTGATCGGCCGGGAACGATTGAAGGACGGCTGCTTCCGCGAGGGTCAGGTTGCGCTCCTCGACGCCGTCTCCCACCCACTTGCAGCGGTTCGCGGTACCGGTGATGGTGAAGGACGGTTCGCTCAGCGCCCGCTCGTACCGTTCGACGTCGCCGGAGGGCAGCTTCCAACCCTGCCCGCTGCGCAGCTTCCAGGAGCGCGCCCGGCCGGTCAGTGCGTTGCTCGGCCGGTCGGCCGTGAACTCGTTGCCGCCGGCCGCCCGTCCCCGCTCGTCCTTGGGGCGGTCGCCACGCGTGTTGACCGTGACGCCGGACGGCAGACCCAACGCGTCCGCCATGGACACCCAGGAATCCGGGCACCCGCCGAACAGATCGACTACCGGGGACTTCGCGTGCGTCGGCTCGGGCGCGCTCACGCCCCGGGTGCGGGAGGCCAGGAGAATGGCCCGCCTCCGGGTCTGCGGCACCCCGTAGTCGGCAGCGTTGAGGATGCCGACCCACACGCTGTAGCTCCAGATGCGGAGGATGCCCGCGTACTGCTGGAACAGCGGGAGAACGTCGGGGACTTCCTCCAGGCACACCCACCCGGGGCGGAGGTCGTACAGCCAACGCATCGGCTCAGCGGCGAGCAGGGACTGCGCATCCTTGCACTGAGCGAGCAGTACGGCGCGGGTGTCACGGCCATGGGCGAGGTCGTCGACGGCCTGATGCACGATCACCTGATCGGCGAGTCCGGCGCGCTTCCCGGCCCTCGACCACGCCTGGCACGGCGGGGAGGCGATGAGGCCGGTGATGCGGTCCTTGAACGATTCGGTCGGGTGGGCAGCCACGTCGGTCTGAATGGTCGCGTGACCGGCGGCGAGCGCGGTCGTGCAGGCCGCCGCGTCCCACTCCAGGCCGATGTCCGTCAGACCCAGCATCCTGAGTCCTTCGGACCAGCCACGCGGGCCGGCGAACAGATCGACGATGGTCGGCGGTGCACCAGGCACTCGCCGGATGGTGGCGGGTTGCGTCATGCTGGGGTATCTCCAGTTCCTTGGTGGGTTCTGGTTGGCAAGGGCGGCCCCGTGTTCTTGGCGGAAGAGGGGGCCGCCCTTGGCATCGCTAGTGGTGCGTGGCCCAGCGGGCGTACTGCTGGCGGACGTAGTGGCGCGGGTCGCAGATCACGCGGATCTCGAACATGCGGGACGCCTCTACAGGTCGGGGATGGCTTGGACGACGGCAGCCGCCATCTCGTTGATGGGCCCGGCCGCGCCGGTGGAGGCGAGGAAGAACCCGAACATGACGGCGACGAAGGCGGCGCCGGCGCTCAGGCTGTGGTGGCGCAGGAGGAAGAACAGGACGAGTCCGAAGAGGAAGACGAGGGAGACGGTCACGGCCATGTGCGGAACTCCCGGTCGGTGTGGTGGCGGCGGGTGCCGGCGGCGTGGATGTCGCGTCCGGTGTTGAGCAGGCGGCGCCCGATGCGGAGCCGGTAGCGCTGCCCACGGCAGCGGCGGCACAACTTGACCGTGCGGCGGGCCTGGCGGACGCCCGTGCCCTCGCACGTGCGGCACGGCGCGAACGGCCGGACGGTACATAGCAGTGCGTAACCGGCGAGGACGAGCAGGACGGCGAGGCTAGCGAGAGCCACGGGGGCTCACATCCCTTCTCAGGGCGGGTTTCGGGGGTTTGCGCAGGTGGGCCGCTAGACGCTAGTTCGCTGATCAGCGGCCCCATGGGGCGCTAGTAGGGCTGCTAGACCTAGCGGGCGCGGGTGCTAGGTCTAGCAGTGCTGCTGGGGTCAGGCGGCGGCCCGATCGGCGTTACGGCGTGTAATCGCGGCGGTGATGTCGGCGCGCTTGATGCCGCGCCGGTTGGCGCCCTCGCCCTCGTCGGTGGTGCCCCATACCTGCCCCGGCTTGATGCCCCACGGCTTGAGCGCGGCGGTGACGTTCTCACCGGCCCAACCGGTGTAGACGTCGGGGTGAGCGGCGGCCAGGCGGGTAGCGATGCGCTCGCACCACACGGCCTTCTCGCCGTCGGCGATGACGTCGAGGACATCGGCGAGGATGTCGGAGCCGGTGCCGGACTGCTCGGGGCCCTTGCCGACGGCGTGGCCGGTGACGTTGCCGTACTCCTCGCGGGCCTGGCGGGCGCGGGCGACGATGCGTTCGGCGGCGACCGCGTCCACGAACGCAGACGCGACGATGCGGGGGTCGTCGCCCTCGCCGGCCATCCAGCAGATGCCCCGGTCGGAGCGGGAGAACATGGTGGCCCGGTAGCCGGACTTGTACATGGACGTGCCCAGCACCATGTCGTTGGCGGGCTGGCCCATGACCTTCAGGCAGAACCGCAGAACGGCATTGGCGCTGATGCCGGTAGGCAGGGACTTCGCGTCGGGCCGCTGCGTGCCGAACATGGCCACGATCCCCAGCGCCGGACCGCGCTTGACCAGGTCGGTGCAGATGGCCTCGATCTCCTTGCCGTACTCCTCGTGCTCGAACGGCACCTGACACTCGTCGAACCCGACCACGATCGGGTGCAGCCCCAGACTCCTGTCCGCCGCCAGTTCGGGCGTGACCTTGGACTCCGGGCACCGCGAGCGCGGCAGGGACTTGATGACCTTCGCGCGGCGCCGCAACTCGTCCTTCAGCTCCCGCAGCGACTGCACGACGTAGGCGATGTCGTCGTCCTCCTCGCCGGCGCGGTAGCGGTGGCAGACCGGTTCCAGGGCGCCGAAGTCGCCGGTGCCCTTGAAGTCGAACGCGTGCACCTCGGCGCGCGGGTCGAGAGCGGCGATCAGCAGGAACAGCCGCATCAGGAAGGTCTTGCCCATGCGCGGGATCGAGCCGACGACGACGGAGGCGAACATCAGCGTCACCGCCACATCCCGCATCCGCTGATCGTTGCCGAACACGACCGGTCGGAACAGGTCCACCATGCCGGACTTGGCCAGCGGCCAGGCGGGCTTGGTGGTCTCGTTCATCGGCTTGTCGCCCACCCACAGCACCAACCGGCCCTCGTGCTGCTCCGGGTCCGGCGAGGGCCACACGCAGCCGGTCTTGCGGCGCAGACCGGAGGCCAGCGGCTTACGGGCCTCCATGATGTCCTCGGGCGTGACGCCGTAGGGAAGGTCCAGGTCGGCGCGGTAGCCGGGCCCGTCCCGCACGATCTCCGAGACGAACCGCAGCCCGTTCATGTCACCGCCCTTCTTGATCGCAGCGGTGATCTTCGCGTTCCCGATGCTGTCGAGTCCGCGCAGGACGATGGACCCGGTCAGCTTCTGCACCTCCGTCTTCAGCACCGCCGGACCCACCACGGGCGCGTCGGGCTGCTGACCGGCCAGACCGAGCAGCAGCACCCCGCCAGCCGCGAACGCGTACAGGAACGCGGGGGCCAGGACGTACAGGTACAGGGCGAACCCGACCCCGAACACCGCCGCCACCAGCGTGACCAGGCCCCGCAGGCGGATACGGCCGGCGCGCAGCCGGGCCAGGCGCATGTACTCCTCGACGTCCTCGGTACGGACCGCGAACTCCCGCAACGGGGCGGCCTCGCGGTCCCACACCCACCGATTCGTGCTGGCGACGAACCGGCACGCCCCCCGCGGCGACATCAGCGCGAGGCGTCCGGCATACACGGGAATGCGGACCCCGTGGTACAGGGCGGCGTATCCCACGTGCGCGCCGGTGTGTCGGGCGGTGGCGAGGAAGTCCCGCCGGTTGGTCAGCCATCCGGCCAGGACCGGCTTGCGCTTGTCGATGCGCACCTTCGGCTCCGGCAGCGCCGGATTGTCCACCGGCACGGGTGCGGCCGGCGTCTCGTCGGGGTCGGGGACGGGGCGCAGGTGCGGGCCCGTCGTGGTTTCCGTCATGCTGCGTACTCCCTGCTGCTTCGAAAGTGGTGGTGGGGTGGCCCGGGGGCGGCCTGATTCCTTGGCCGGGACGACCGCCCCCGGGGCGTTGCTACTTGCTGCCCTGCTGGCGCTTGAGGGCCCTGTTCTCGATCCGCTCGATCTTTCGCCTGAGGTCGCTCTGGTCGACGCGTCCGCTGCCGTGGCGGTCGTCGGCCAGCCCGCGCTTGGCCATCCGCGCGACGTACCAAGCGATCTGCGCCTTCTCACCGGCGGTCAGGCGGATCTTGTTGCTGCTCACAGCTGTCTCCCGTTCCGGGCCGGACTGTCCGGCTCCCTCCCGCTGCCCGACCCGGCGGGGGCGGGCAGCGAGGGGCAGCCGTCAGCGGCGGCGGGCCCGAGCGACGTTCTTCGCGGCGCGCTTGCCGTCCTCGCCACCCACCGAACGGACGACGGTGACGACACCCCACGCGCACACCGCCGCGATCAGCGCGAGCAGGGCGAGATTGGCGGCCATGGCGGTGAGCACGCCCACCAGCAGCGGGCCGAAGTAGACGCCGGCGGCCACCGCCCCGGCACCGACCCCGGTACCGAGCGCTACGCGCTGCACCGTGCGGTCCGGCGGCGCCTGGTGCACGTGCTGGTGAACGATCTGCGGGCCGGTGTACTGCGCCGGCGCGGGCAGATGATCGGTGTAGGTGTACGTGCCGTCCGGGAGCTGCACGACCCGGGGCACCTCAGGCAGCGATTCCATCGCAGGACCCTTCGGGGTAGGCGCACGGCACACACATGCCGAGCGCTGCGGGAATGACATGACCGGCGTCCCGCCCGCACTCCGGGCAGAGACGGCGGGCGGCGCTCGCCCTGGCCAGTGCCGCCCACTTCGCGGGCGTCATCGGACGTACGGGCTTGGCGAGGTCGACGCGGTAGAGGTAGGCGACCAGCGGGCCCCGGCGACGACGCGGCCGTTCGAGCTGCGCGGCCACCCCCTGAC
>NZ_JAPSIW010000913.1 GCF_031178505.1 Streptomyces sp.
CCTCCGGAGCTCCTCGGCGCCCTTCTCGTTCGGATCGGTCGGGACGGACTTCGGGATGTGCGGGCCGATGCCGCCGCCGCTGAGCAGGGCGGTCCAGCGCTCCCGCAGGTCCACGGCCGTCCGCTCGCAGATCCGGCGGGCGAGGAACCAGCCCACGACCGGCGCCACGAGCATGGCGCGCAGATAGTTGGCGAGGAGGCCGTCGAAGGGCAGCTTGACCAGGACGAGCACGCCGAAGAGACCGGCCGCCCAGAGCACGGCCGTGCCCAGCGCGCTGGTGCGCCTGTTCTCCGAACCGGCCGCGATCCTGCGCAGCTGGACGACGCCGAGCCAGAGCAGCAGGCCGGGCAGGAACAGGATGCCGCAGAAGAACGTGATCAGGGTCAGCTTGGCGTCACGCTGCCGGCGGAGATGGGTGGCCGCGAGGCAGTGTTCGACGACCGGCTGCGGCTCGGCGCCGAAGGACTGGATGAGCGCCTTGCGGGCGCCGCCCAGCATGCGGACCTGCACGGCCCGGGAGAAGGCCTCGCCGAGGTCGGGACGGAAGAGCTTCTCCCACTTTCCCGGCTTGACGGCCGTCTTGTAGAGCTCGTTGTCGGCTTCCTGGATCGTCTTGAGCGGGCTGTCCCGGTACGCGGCGGAGGCGAGGGCATGGGTCGCGCCCGTCCGTCCCTCCGACCCCTGGAGAGGGATCTGAGCCCCGGGTCCGAAACCGTCGATCGCCACTTCCGCCCCCATCGCCGCGACTGCCCTGTGCGGGCTGTTCCCCACTGCCGCGCCCCGCACACCTTCCGAGCTGGGCACCACAGCGTAACCGGGTACCGGCGGACGCGTCACCGCCTGTGGAAAACGGCGGCCGAATGCCGTCCGCCCGGTCGCGGCCGGGCGGACGGCGCCGCCTGTCAGCCCGTCAGGGAGCCGTTGCCGCCGGCCTGTCGGCGCACCTTCTCGGCCAGCTGGGAGGGCATCGGCTCGTGCCGGGCGTAGGCGCGGTCGAACCGGCCGGCGCCGTGCGAGAGGGACCGCAGATCGATCGCGTACCGGCCGATCTCGATCTCGGGCACCTCCGCACGCACCACCGTGCGGCCCGGGCCCGCCTGTTCGGTCCCGAGGACCCGCCCGCGCCGCCCGGACAGGTCGCTCATCACCGGGCCCACGTACTCGTCGGGCACCATCACCCGGACCTCGGCCACCGGTTCGAGGAGGTGGACGGCGGCCCCGGTGGCGGCCTCGCGGAGCGCGAGCGCCCCGGCCGTCTGGAAGGCGGCGTCCGAGGAGTCCACCGAGTGCGCCTTGCCGTCCCGCAGGGTGACCCGGACGTCCACCAGCGGGCACCCCGCCGACACGCCGCGCGCGGCCTGTGCCCGTACGCCCTTCTCCACGGAAGCCACGAACGGGCGCGGCACCGCCCCGCCCACCACCTTGTCGACGAACTCCACGCCGCTGCCCGGTGGCAGCGGTTCCACCTCGATCTCGCAGACGGCGAACTGGCCGTGGCCGCCGGACTGCTTCACGTGCCGGCCCCGGCCCGCCGCCGGCCCGCCGAAGGTCTCCCGCAGCGGCACCTTGTACGGCACGGCGTCCACGCGCACCCCGTAGCGGCCGCGCAGCCGCTCCAGGACGACGTCCTGGTGTGCCTCGCCCAGGCACCACAGCACCACCTGCCGGGTGTCCTGATTGTGTTCGAGCCGCAGGGTCGGGTCCTCGGCGACCAGCCGGGCCAGGCCCTGGGAGAGACGGTCCTCGTCGGCCTTGCCGTGCGCCTCGACGGCCAGCGGGAGCAGCGGCTCCGGCATGCTCCAGGGCTCCATCAGGAGCGGGTCCTCCCTGGCGGAGATCGTGTCGCCGGTCTCGGCCCGCCCGAGCCGGGCGACACAGGCCAGGTCACCGGCGACGCAGTACGGGACCGGCCGCTGCTGCTTCCCGAACGGCGAGGTCAGACCACCGACGCGTTCGTCCACGTCGTGGTCCTCGTGTCCCCGGTCGGCGAGCCCGTGGCCCGAGACGTGCACCGTCAGGTCCGGGCGCAGCGTGCCGGAGAAGACCCGCACCAGCGAGAGCCGGCCCACGTACGGGTCGGCGGCCGTCCTGACGACCTCGGCCACGAGCGGCCCGTCCGGATCGCAGGCGAGCGGGGGCCGCGGCTGCCCGTCCGGCGTGGTCACGGCCACCGGCTCGTGCTCCAGGGGGGAGGGGAAGCCGCGGGTGATCAGCTCCAGGAGTTCCACGGTGCCCAGACCCTGCGTGCCGCCGTCGCCGGCCGGCGCGGCCGCCAGCACCGGGTGGAACGTGCCCCGGGCCACGGCCCTCTCCAGATCGTCGATCAGCGTGTCGACGTCGATCTCCTCGCCGCCGAGATAGCGGTCCATGAGGGTCTCGTCCTC
>NZ_JAPSIW010000914.1 GCF_031178505.1 Streptomyces sp.
GACGGCTCGGCCAGCCAGAACCCGGGCTCGGACGCCTCGACACCGTCCCCGGCGGCCCGGCCGCGCCGTTCCCGCTCCGCTGCGGACGGCTCGGCCAGCCAGCAGCCCACCGGCTGCCCGGCCCCGGGCGCGCCCGGCGGAGAGCCGAGTACCGCCTCGGGCGCCCCCGACAGAGCTCCGCGGCCCCCGCGCCGGGTGCGCAGCACGGACGCCCCGTGGCACGACGCCCGACCGGCGTTCGACGAGCCCGCCCCGCAGCACCCCGAACCGGAAGACGCCCGACCGGGGCAGCCTTCTCCCGGGCGCCCCGAACCGGAACACCGGGAACCGGAACACGGCGCACCGCCGCAGCCCTCCCCAGGGCCGCCCGACCCGCAGCACCCTGACCCCCAGCACCCCGAACCGCAACACCCCGAACCGGAGCACCGCGCTCCGGCTCCGGAGCGTTCCGACCCGGACCACCCCGCCGGAGGCGATCCCGAGTGAACGACGTACTCGACGTCGCCCTCCGTCTGGCCATCGTCTTCGTCGTGTTCCTGGTCGCCCCTCTCCTCGTGGGCCAGACGGAACACAAGGTGATGGCCCACATGCAGGGCCGGCTCGGCCCCATGTACGCGGGCGGTTTCCACGGCTGGGCCCAGCTCGTCGCGGACGGCGTGAAGTTCGCGCAGAAGGAGGACGTGGTCCCGGCCGCCGCCGACCGCCGTGTCTTCCAGCTCGCCCCCGCCGTCGCCCTCCTCCCGTACCTTCTCGTCCTCGCGGTCATCCCGGTCGGCCCCGGCGCGGCGGGCCAGGTCGTCGACGCGGGCATCTTCTTCGTGCTCGCCGTCATGGGCATCGGCGTCCTCGGGTCGCTCATGGGCGGCTGGGCCTCCGCCAACAAGTTCTCCCTCCTCGGCGGCCTCCGTACCGCCGCGCAACTCCTCTCCTACGAGCTGCCGATGCTCCTGGCCGCGGCCTCCGTGGCCATGGCCGCCGGTACGGTCTCGCTCACCGGCATCCTCGACGCGTTCGCGTGGTGGTGGCTGCCCTGGCAGATCGTCGGCGCACTGGTCTTCTTCGTGGCCGGCCTCGCCGAACTCCAGCGCCCCCCGTTCGACATGCCGGTGGCCGACTCCGAGATCATCTTCGGGGCGTACACCGAGTACACCGGTCTCCGCTTCGCCCTGTTCCTCCTCGCCGAGTACGCGGGCATCGTCGTCCTGTGCGCCCTCACCGCCGTTCTCTTCCTGGGCGGCTGGCACGGGCCGTTCGGCGCCGACGGACTCGGCTGGCTCTGGACGCTGCTCAAGACCGCCGTTCTCGCGTTCGTCGTCATCTGGCTGCGCGTCAGCTACCCGCGTCTGCGTGAGGACCAGTTGCAGAAGCTCGCCTGGACCGTTCTCGTCCCGCTCGCCCTCGCGCAGATCGCGCTGACCGGCATCGTGAAGGTGGCGATCGACTGATGCCCTCGCTCCCCGGATCCGGCCTGGCCAAAGGCCTCGCCGTCACGCTGCGCACGATGACGAGGAAGACCGTCACCGAGCAGTACCCGGACACCCAGCCCGAACTTCCCCCCCGCTCCCGGGGCGTCATCGGGCTGTTCGAGGAGAACTGCACGGTCTGCATGCTCTGCGCCCGTGAGTGCCCCGACTGGTGCATCTACATCGACTCCCACAAGGAGACCACCCCGCCCGCCGCTCCCGGCGGCCGCGAGCGCAGCCGGAACGTCCTCGACCGCTTCGCCATCGACTTCTCCCTCTGCATGTACTGCGGCATCTGCATCGAGGTGTGCCCCTTCGACGCGCTGTTCTGGTCACCCGAGTTCGAGTACGCGGAGACGGACATCCACGAACTCACCCACGAGCGCGACAAGCTCCGCGCCTGGATGTGGACCGTGCCGGAGCCCCCCGCCCTCGACCCCGCCGCCGAGGAGCCGAAGGAGCTCGCCGCCGCCCGCAGGACAGCGGACAAACTCGCCGCCCAGCTCGCCCAGGAGCAGCACCAGCTCGCCCAGGAGCAGCAGCAGGCAGAACCGGAACAGCAGGAACAGCAGGACGAGAAGGGAGGGAGGGCCCCGTGACACCGCTCCGCACCGCCGCCGCGGCCACCGCCGACGCCGCCGCGCTCGCCACCGAGGCAGCGGGCGGCCACCCCGGTTTCCTCTCCCCGTCCGGCGTCGAGATCGCGTTCCTCCTCGTCGGCCTCGTCACCCTCGGCGCCGCCGTCATCACCGTCACGACCAGGCAACTCGTGCACGCGGCGCTCTGGCTCGTCGTCGCGCTCGGCGGACTGGCCGTCGAGTACCTGCTCCTCACGGCGGAGTTCATCGCCTGGGTGCAGGTACTGATCTACGTCGGCTCCATCGTCGTCCTCCTCCTGTTCGGCCTGATGCTCACCCGGGC
>NZ_JAPSIW010000915.1 GCF_031178505.1 Streptomyces sp.
GCGGCACGGGCGAGGCCGTGAGCACGACGTTCCTGCCCCACAGGTCCTCGGTGTAGCAGCTGACCACGACCAGCCGGTCCGGCACGATCTGCCAGATGTCGCTGTCCTTGAGGGTGTCCTTGTCGTGGGTCACCACCGAGTCCACCACGTACTCCAGGGTCCCGTTCCCGGTCTCCAGCACGATCTCGCTGCCCACGAGGCCGGGGTCGCTCAGCCGGTTGAAGGGAGCCTCGCGGTCCTCCCAGCTGTGGCCCGTGATGTAGGTGGTGTTCTGGGAGCCCTCCCCCGGCATGCCGTACGGGGTGAGCCAGTAGCCGTCCAGGGTGTCCGGGGGGACCAGCAGCCCGGCGGCCCGCTCCTGCTCGCTGGGGGTCAGCGGCAGCACCGGCACGTCGAGCCGGGCGTCGTCGACCCGCAGCCGGACGGGGGGCGCGGCCTCCGGGCGCGAGGCGTCCGGAGCGGCGGCCGACGTGGAGGTCCCGGGCTCCGGAGCGGAGGCCGGAGCCGGCGCCGTGGCGGACACCGACGGGGCGGACGGTGCCGCATCCGGCGAGGCCGCGTCGGGCGGACCCGTCAGCAGCGCCGTGGACAGGAGGGCCGCGGCGCCGAGACCGCCGGCGGCGGCCGCCCAGCGCATCCCTGATCGGCGGCGGGGCGCGGGCTGCTGCGGTGCGTCCATGCGGCGGGTCCTCCGGGATCGGGTCGGGAAAAGACTACGCCCTGGTGCCGCGCGAGCGCGGCACCAGGGCGGTCAGTGGGACGGGATCAGGCGCGAGCGCGGCGGATCCGGAACGCCACGGCCCCGGCCACAGCCGCACCGGAGGCCAGCAGAGCGGCGAGCAGGCCGGCGCCCGGCCCGCCCTCCCCCGCGGTCTGCATGTTGATGCCCTGGTTCACGCCGGAGGCGGAGTCGCCCTCGGCGCCCGTGCCGGTCCAGTCGCCGGAGCCGTCGGTGCCGGTACCCGTGGTGGGGGAACCGTTGTTGTTCGCGAACAGTCCCAGGAGGCAGGCGCCGTTCTCCATGAAGACCTCGCCCTGCGCGCGGGCCTCCCGGGCGGCCGTCTCGAAGCCTGCCGCGGCGGCGGTGGTGGCCGCGTAGGCCTCGTCGACGGCGGGATCCTCGGTGGCCGCGGCGTAGGCACCCTGCAGGCGCAGGATCTCGTTCCAGGCGGCCTGGGCGCGGTCGATGGTGTCGTCGTTCACGATGGCGTCCTCCAGCACGGCCTGCTGGGCCTGGAGCTGTGCGAGGACGTTCTGGTCGGTGACCAGGGAGTTGAAGCGCACGCCCGTGTCGTGCAGGCGGTCAGCGGAGCTGACCAGGTTGCTCACCGTCGCGCTCGGCGGGGGGCAAGACTCGGCGTGGGCGGCCGGGGCGCCCAGGAACAGGCCACCCGCCAGGACCGCGGCGGACGAACCAGCGGCCACCCATTTCTTCACAGCAGTCATATCGGTACGTCTCCTCAAATCGTTCAGAACCCCGGGCCTGCCCCTGGGGTGCCAGCGCGCGGCACAGTTCTCCTGGCGTCCCGGGTTCGCGCACCGGCGGGATCGCTGCAGGGGTCGTCGTGCTGCTGGTCATCCGGTGCGGGGGGTCCCGGCGCCCCAGCTCGGGAAGTGCTGGAGCGCGGCCGGATGATGCTGTCGGTTCAAGCTACAAGGGTTTTCATCCTTTTAGCAATTGTTAATGGCATTGTGGCGCGGCGGGGTCGCCGTTGCGTCCCCCGTTCGGCGGGCACCGGACCGCGGTACGGCGCGGCGTTCGTGACGTGTCCCGCGTCGCCGCCGGGCCGCGTGCTCCCGGCCGTGGCGGCTCCGGCCCCGCGCGCCGCCGCCCGGAGCGTCCCTGCGCGTCCCGGCGGCGAGGGACCGTGGCCCGTCCGCCCGCGCATGCCGGGAGCCCGGTCCGGGAACCGGGACTCCCGTCGTTCTCCTGGTGGCGCGGACGCCGCGTCGGGTGGCGGCCAGGCGCGGATCGTCGCCCGCTCGGCCCGGGACGTCGCGGCCGCGACCGTGCGGAGGGGCCGGGCTGCGCCGCCGGGCCGGGGACGGACTGCGTTACCGGGCGGCGTCCCCGCCGACCCAGGCCGTCGCGTAGAACCGCGGGGAGAGCGAGTTCAGCAGCTCGGCATAGGGCTCCGGCTCCATGGCCTGCGCCGATCCGGCCGGGACCTCCGAGGCGAAGGCGGACACCCCCAGGCCGGCCTCGTGGTCTCGCAGGGTCAGGCCGGCGGCCTCCAGGATCGTGGGGTACATGTTCAGCTGGTCCACGCCGGGGCGCAGCGTGCTGCTCCTGTCCTCGCCCGGGACCCAGATCCGGTTGAAGATGGTGCGGCTGTCGCTGTGGTTGTCGCTGTCGCTGTCGCTGTCGGCCAGATGCTCGC
>NZ_JAPSIW010000202.1 GCF_031178505.1 Streptomyces sp.
AGGCTCTGGGCGGCCTCGACGTACTCGCGGTTGCGCAGCGAGAGCGTCTGGCCGCGGACGATGCGGCCCACGTACGGCCAGCCGAAGAAGCCGATCACGAGCACCAGGGCGGCGATGCGGACGCCCGAGCCGTCGAGCCCGAGGAGCTCGTTGGGCAGCACCGAGACCAGGGCGATGGTGAAGAGGAGCTGCGGGAAGGCGAGCATGACGTCCATGACGCGGCTGACGGCGGCGTCGACCCAGCCGCCGAAGTAGCCGGCGACGATGCCGAGGACGGTGCCGAGGAAGACGGCGAAGAGGGCGGCGAGGCAGGCCACGAGCAGCGAGATGCGCGCGCCGTAGACGATGCGGCTGAAGACGTCACGGCCGTTGACGGGCTCGACGCCGAGGAGGAACTCCGAGCTCATGCCGCCGAAGGAGCCGATCGGCGTGCCGAACAGCGGGTCGATCTGGTCCTCGTGGAACTCGTCCGGCGGGTGGCCGAGGAGTCCGACGATCACCGGGGCGAAGATCGCGACGAGGATGAGGAAGACCACGACGAAGCCGCCGGCGAGGGCGAGTTTGTCGCGCTTGAGCCGGGTCCAGGCGATCTGCCAGGGCGAGCGGCCCTCGATCGCCTTGCCGGTGCCGGGGGTGCCGGGGGCGTCGGGCGCGCCGTCGACGGCTGCGGTCGACTCGGCCGCACTCGTCTCGTGCAGTGGTGCCGTCATCGTGGTGAGGACCCCTCTCGGCCGCCGGTAGCCGGCCCTTGCCCGCCGCGGGTAGCGGCTCGGTGGAACAACTGCTGGGCCCTGGCTCGAACGGAGCCGAACGCCCGGTGTTCCGGGGAGTCTTCAATGTGTCCGCGATCACCCGCCAGACCTGGAGGTGAATGTTTGCGCAACCGTGATGCGGTGCTGTGACTTCCGTTATCCGGACGTCGCGATCATCTGAGCGGACCAACCGGGTCCCTCTTCCGCGCAACCGGACATGTCGCCCAACTCCTGCTTCCGCATGGTGAATTGGGGCGAACGAAGGCCCCCGGGGCGAACTCCGGAGGCCTGGGGTGCGGGCGGGAAACGGGAGGGCGTCTCAGTATCCGGACGGTGCGGGTGGCGGGTAACCGTAGCCGGGCACGGACGCGGAACCGCGCCCGCCGTGGGCCTCGCGGTCGTAGAAGGGCCGGGCGTTCGCCCGGAGCCAGAGCGCCACGGGGTCGTACGCGTCGGAGAGGGCGACCGTGGAGACGGGCAGGCCCTCGGGGACGGCGCCGATCGCCTGGCGCATCATCGCCCGCACCTCCTCGACGGCCGCCGCCGAGGTGTCGTACAGATCGAGCCCGATGACCAGGTACGGCGAGCCGAGCGCGGGCTGCACCCAGCCGCGGCGCAGCGAGCGGACGGCCGGGGTGCGGTGGGCGGTGTGCGTGAGCAGGGCGTAGAACTGCGGGATCTCCACGGCGGGCTCGCCGACCCTGAGCGGCCCCGCGGGCATCCGGTCCAGACCGGTGGCGATCCGGCGCAGATCGGCCCAGGGGATGCCGACGCCGCCGCCGGGGGCGTGCGGATTCAGCCAGACGCCCCAGCGGTCGGGGTAGAGGGCACGGGCGATCTCCCGGCCCGTGACGCGCTCGTGGGCGCGGTGCCAGCCGGAGGCCGCCAGCTCCTGGGGGGAGGTGACGCAGGGGGCGTAGCCGAAGCCGTCGACCTCCATGTTCCCGTACTGCGCGTCGGGCGACCCGGCCGAACCCTGCCAGAGCAGCATCCACACCTCGCCGTCGGCGAGGGCGTGGAGCAGCCGCTCGTACGCGTCGTAGCGTCCGGGCGCCACCTGACGCAGCATGTGCTCGACCTGCCCGGCCGCGGCGGTGCCTGACGCGCTCACCCTGGGTTCCGCCCCTCTTGTCGTACGGCTCGCTCGAATCGGTTCAGCTTAGACAGCGGGGCGCTCACCCGGCGGCACGCCGGTAGAAGGGACGCACCCGCTCCAGCATCCAGTCGCCGACGGGGTCCTGGGCCATGTCGAGGAGGATGAGGTTCACGGGCCAGGCGACCTCGACGCGGCCCAGGGCGCGCCCGAGGGCGTCCAGGGGCGCGGTGCGGTCGACGCCGTCCAGGGAGACGAGCTGCACGCCGATGAAGAGGGCCGGCTCGGTGCCCTCGACGCTGGCGAGGGTGCGGCGGGCCGTGGTGACGATCCCGGTGGCCTCGAACTCGGCGGAGGCGGCGGCGAGGAAGTCGACGGGGTCGTCCTGCCAGTCGGGCTCGAAGAGGCGGACGCGGCCGCCGCTGGCGGGGCCGTCGAGCGGAGTGCGGCCGACCCGGCAGAGTTCGGCCACGGCGGGCGGGGGGAGCGGGACGCCGACGATGCCGCCGGGATTGACGGCGATGCCGAGCTGGGGCGGCAGGCCGCGGGCGAAGTCGCGGGCGGGGGCGACGGTGAAGGACATGTGGGGGCCGACGCAGGCGAGGAACTGCTGTTCGGAGCTGAAGACGGGCACGTAGGCCGCGCCGTCGATCTCCATGGTGGCGAGGTCCAGGTCCGTGCTGTCGGGCCCGCCGCCGTTCGGCAGGGGCACCCAGACCGGGCTGCGCCCCAGCACCTCGACGAGCCGGCCGCCTGCGGCGGGGTCGCCCAGCGAGGCGGCCAGCACCTCTTCGAGCTCATTGCCCGGCCACGTCACATCCACGGTCCTGTGTCCCCTTCTCGCACGGTCTGCCGCCCCCGGCCCGTCCCCGGCAGCACCCTAACGCCGCCCCGCCGCCGGTGTGGCCTGAAAGAAGGGTACGAGCGCGCGGGAGCCGCACTCAGGCCGCCTCCCGGAAGCCGATCTTCCGCAGCGCGCCCGCCGCGTCCCGGTCCAGCAGGGTGACCGAGGCGCAGCCGCGGGGCAGGGCGCCCGACCCGGCGGCGTCGAGCAGCCGGCCGACGGCCCGGCGGTGGCGGGCGAAGGCGTAGGCCGAGACGCCGCGGCCCCGCTCGCGCTGGCCGGACCGGGCGGTCTCCGGATCGACGTCGAGCAGGACGAGGTGGAGAGCGCGGCCGCGCCGCCGCGCCTCCCGGGCGAGCCAGCCGCGCACCCAGGACTGGGTGCCGCAGTCGTGCACGATCACGCTCTCGCCGGAGCGCAGGGCGCGGCGCAGCCCGGCGTAGTGCGCGATGCGGACCAGGGGGCGGTAGAGGGCGTACGGCAGGAGGCGCGGCATACGGGCCTCCCAGCGTTCGCGGGCGTCCTGGGAGTCGATGCCCCGGCCGTGCGCGGTCCGCCTCATCAGGGTGGACTTGCCGCTGCCGGGCAGACCGGAGACGACCACCAGGTCACCGGCGGCGAAGGTGAGGGCGCGGGGGCCCCGGCCGCCGCGCTCCCGCAGGTCCCGCAGGAGCCGTCCACGGCCGTGCGAGCGGGTCCGCGCGCGGGCGCGGGCGGGCACCCGCTGGGGCGGTATGCCGGTGCCGGCCGCGAATGCGCCGGTGTGCTCGATCGTCATCGCTCCCCCTGTCGGGTCTCAGGAGACCTGAGGAGACCCTTGCCCACGAAGTGTAAAGAATCGGTAATCCGAGACAAGCGATTTGCCCCGCCGACACCACATGCAATGATGTGCGCGCCAGGCGCGCTCAGCGCCGTACAACCGCATACCGGCCGCTCGAATCCGCGCGGGAGAGTTCCGGACCGCCGAGCGCGTCCGGGCGCCGAAGGAGCAAGACCCTCCCTTGAATCTCTCAGGCCCCGTACCGCGTGGATGAGGCAGATCTGAAAAGCGGGACGCCCGGTGCGTCCCCACCCAAGGTGCAAGCCGAGGATGCCCTCGGTGAACCTCTCAGGTTCCATGACAGATGGGGAGGACGTCCTCGCCCGTCATGTGTTTTCGTCACCGATCACGCCCTTGGGACCCTGGAGCCACCCCATGAGCACTGCCCCCCGCCTCACCGCCCTCGACGCGCTCCATCGTTCGCTGGGCGCGACCATGACCGACTTCGCCGGCTGGGACATGCCGCTGCGGTACGGCAGCGAGCGCGACGAGCACACCGCCGTGCGCACCCGGGCCGGCCTCTTCGACCTCTCCCACATGGGCGAGATCACCGTCACCGGCCCGCAGGCCGTGGACCTGCTGGATCACGCCCTGGTCGGCAACATCTCCACCGTGGGCAACGGCCGCGCCCGCTACACCATGATCTGCCAGGAGGACGGCGGCATCCTCGACGACCTGATCGTCTACCGCCTCGGCGAGACCGAGTACATGGTCGTGGCGAACGCCTCCAACGCGCAGGTGGTCCTGGACGCCCTGGTGGCCCGCGCGGACGGCTTCGACGCGGAGGTCCGCGACGACCGCGACGCGTACGCGCTGATCGCCGTGCAGGGCCCGGAGTCCCCCGGCATCCTCGGGCAGGTCACCGACGCCGACCTGGACGGCCTGAAGTACTACGCGGGCCTGCCCGGCACGGTCGCCGGGGTGCCCGCCCTGATCGCCCGCACCGGCTACACCGGCGAGGACGGCTTCGAGCTGTTCCTGAAGCCCGAGCACGCGGAGGGCGTCTGGAAGGCGCTGACCGAGGCCGGCGCCGGCGTGGGCCTGATCCCCTGCGGCCTGTCCTGCCGTGACACGCTCCGCCTGGAGGCGGGCATGCCGCTCTACGGTCACGAGCTGACCACCGCACTCACCCCCTTCGACGCCGGCCTCGGCCGGGTCGTGAAGTTCGAGAAGCCGGGCGACTTCGTCGGCCGCAAGGCCCTGGAGGCCGCCGCCGAGCGCGCCGAGACCGCCCCGCCGCGCAGGCTCGTGGGCCTGGTCGCCGAGGGCCGCCGCGTCCCGCGCGCCGGGATGTCCGTGGTCGCGAACGGCGAGGTGATCGGCGAGGTCACCTCCGGCGCCCCGTCCCCGACCCTCGGAAAGCCGATCGCCATGGCGTACGTGGACGCGGCGCACGCCGCTCCCGGCACCGAGGGTGTAGGGGTGGACATCCGCGGCACCCACGAGCCGTACCAGGTGGTCGCCCTGCCGTTCTACAAGCGTCAGAAGTGACGGATTCGTCTCACACCACGTCCCACCACGCAAGACCCGCGTACATCCGCACTCCCCCGATCCAGGAGAATCAGGTCATGAGCAACCCCCAGCAGCTGCGTTACACCAAGGAGCACGAGTGGCTGTCGGACGCCGTGGACGGCGTCGCGACCGTCGGCATCACGGAGTTCGCGGCCAACGCGCTCGGCGATGTCGTCTACGCCGATCTCCCGGCGGCCGGCACCACCGTCACCGCGGGCGAGACCTGCGGTGAGCTGGAGTCGACGAAGTCCGTGAGCGACCTGTACTCCCCGGTGACGGGTGAGGTCGTGGAGTCCAACCAGGACGTGGTGGACGACCCGTCCCTGGTGAACTCGGCTCCGTTCGAGGGTGGCTGGTTGTTCAAGGTGCGCGTCGCGGAGACGCCGGACGATCTGCTCTCCGCCGACGAGTACGCCGAGTTCTCCGCCGGCTGAGACCGGGCCCGAGACCCCAGGGATCGAAACATGTCGCTTCTGAACACTCCCCTCCACGAGCTGGACCCGGACGTCGCCGCCGCCGTCGACGCCGAGCTCCGCCGCCAGCAGTCCACCCTCGAGATGATCGCCTCGGAGAACTTCGCTCCGGTCGCCGTCATGGAGGCGCAGGGCTCCGTCCTCACCAACAAGTACGCCGAGGGCTACCCCGGCCGCCGCTACTACGGCGGCTGCGAGCACGTCGACGTGGCCGAGCAGATCGCGATCGACCGGATCAAGGACCTGTTCGGCGCCGAGTACGCCAACGTGCAGCCCCACTCCGGCGCCTCCGCCAACCAGGCCGCGCTCTTCGCGATCGCCCAGCCCGGCGACACGATCCTCGGCCTGGACCTGGCGCACGGCGGCCACCTCACCCACGGCATGCGCCTGAACTTCTCCGGCAAGCAGTTCAACGTGGTCGCGTACCACGTGGACGACGCCGGTCTGGTCGACATGGCCGAGGTCGAGCGGCTCGCCAAGGAGCACCGCCCCAAGGTGATCATCGCGGGCTGGTCGGCGTACCCGCGCCAGCTGGACTTCGCGGAGTTCCGCCGGATCGCCGACGAGGTCGGCGCGTACCTGTGGGTCGACATGGCGCACTTCGCGGGCCTGGTCGCCGCGGGTCTGCACCCGAACCCGGTCGAGTACGCGGACGTGGTGACCTCCACCACCCACAAGACGCTCGGCGGCCCGCGCGGCGGCGTCATCCTGGCGAAGAAGGAGTTCGCGAAGAAGCTGAACTCCTCCGTCTTCCCCGGTTTCCAGGGCGGCCCGCTGGAGCACGTGATCGCGGCCAAGGCCGTCTCCTTCAAGGTCGCGGCCTCGGAGGAGTTCAAGGAGCGCCAGGAGCGCACCCTGGAGGGTGCTCGGATCATCGCCGAGCGCCTGGTCCAGGACGACGTCAGGGAGCACGGCGTGTCCGTGCTGTCCGGCGGCACCGACGTGCACCTGCTCCTGGTCGACCTGCGGGACAGCGAGCTGGACGGCCAGCAGGCCGAGGACCGCCTCCACGAGGTCGGCATCACGGTCAACCGCAACGCCGTCCCGAACGACCCGCGGCCCCCGATGGTCACCTCGGGTCTGCGGATCGGCACCCCGGCCCTCGCCACCCGCGGTTTCCGGGCCGAGGACTTCCGCGAGGTCGCCGACGTCATCGCCGAGACGCTGAAGCCCGGCTTCGACGCCGAGGCGCTGAAGGCCCGGGTCACGGCGCTCGCCGACAAGCACCCGCTGTACCCCGGCCTGAAGTAATTTCGTACGCTTTTGTTCCGCGGTCCGTCCGTGACCGTTCGTACGAACCCCCGGGGCACCGCGCACACTGGACAGTGGGCGCGGTGCCCCACCCCACGTTTTCCGCGCTTTTCTGCTCCACCCCGGCAGACAACGGCGTCTACCAGCCCCCACAAGGAGTCTCCCCGTGGCCATCTCGGTCTTCGACCTGTTCTCGATCGGCATCGGCCCGTCCAGCTCCCACACGGTGGGACCCATGCGCGCCGCCCGGATGTTCGCCCGCCGGCTGAAGAACGAGGGCCTGCTCGCCGGCACCGCCGCCATACGGGCCGAGCTGTACGGCTCCCTGGGCGCGACCGGCCACGGCCACGGCACCCCGAAGGCCGTCCTGCTCGGCCTGGAGGGCCACTCCCCCCGCACGGTGGACGTGGAGAGCGCCGACGGCGAGTTCGAGCGGATCAAGGCGAGCGGGCGGATCAACCTGCTCGGGGCCCACGAGATCCCCTTCTCCTTCGACGACGACCTGATCCTGCACCGCCGCAAGGCACTGCCGTACCACGCCAACGGCATGACGGTCTTCGCGTACGACGACGAGGGCGCGCTCGTCCTGGAGAAGACCTACTACTCGGTCGGCGGCGGCTTCGTCGTGGACGAGGACGCCGTCGCGGGCGAGAACCCGATCGTGCCGGACGACACCGTCCTGAAGTACCCCTTCCGCACCGGTGACGAGCTGCTGCGCCTCACCAAGGAGACCGGCCTGTCGATCTCCGCCCTGATGCTGGAGAACGAGAAGGCCTGGCGGACCGAGGAGGAGATCCGCGAGGGCCTCCTGGAGATCTGGCGGGTCATGCAGGCCTGCGTCTCGCGCGGCATGTCCCGCGAGGGCATCCTGCCCGGCGGCCTGAAGGTCCGCCGCCGGGCCGCGAACTCGGCCCGCAAGCTGCGCTCCGAGGGCGACCCGGCCGCGCACGCCATGGAGTGGATCACCCTCTACGCCATGGCCGTGAACGAGGAGAACGCGGCGGGCGGCCGGGTGGTGACCGCCCCGACGAACGGCGCGGCCGGCATCATCCCCGCCGTCCTGCACTACTACATGAACTTCGTCCCGGGCGCCGACGAGGACGGCGTGGTCCGCTTCCTCCTCGCGGCGGGCGCGGTGGGCATGCTGTTCAAGGAGAACGCCTCGATCTCCGGCGCCGAGGTCGGCTGCCAGGGCGAGGTCGGCTCCGCCTGCTCCATGGCCGCCGGCGCCCTCGCCGAGGTCCTCGGCGGCTCCCCCGAGCAGGTGGAGAACGCGGCCGAGATCGGCATGGAGCACAACCTGGGCCTGACCTGCGACCCGGTCGGCGGCCTGGTGCAGATCCCCTGCATCGAGCGCAACGGCATGGCGGCGGTCAAGGCCGTCACGGCCGCGAAGATGGCCATGCGCGGCGACGGCAACCACCTGGTCTCCCTCGACAAGGTCATCAAGACCATGAAGGAGACCGGCGCGGACATGAGCGTCAAGTACAAGGAGACGGCCCGCGGCGGGCTCGCGGTCAACATCATCGAGTGCTGAGCGGTCCGGTCATCCCCTGGGGCCCCGGGCCTCAGGGGGCGAGCCGGTGCGGGTCCGGCACGACCGTCAGGAGCGCCGAGACCACCATGACGGCCCCCAGGACCCTCAGCTCGGTACGGGCGGGCGGCTGGGCGTCGCCGCCGGTCAGGAGCCGTGAGCGGGCGGCGAGGGCCATCAGGCTCGCCCCGGCGAACAGCAGCAGCTTCACGATCAGGACGCGGCCGTAGGCGGTGGCGAGCACGGCGTCGAGCGGCAGTCTGCGCAGCGTGGAGACGGTGCCGGTGACGGCGAGCGCCCCGTAGACACAGGCGGCCATCCGGGCGTACCGGAGCAGTACCTGCCGCCCGCCCGCGCGCAGCCGCAGGGTGCGCAGCACGTGCAGGAGCGTGCCGCACCAGAGCGAGGCGGCGGTGAGGTGGACGAGGGTGAGCGCGGTGCCGACGCCGAAGCCGGGGGTCTCGGGGTGGGCGCGCAGGGCCTCGGCGCCGATGGCGACGGCCAGGGGGAGCGCGGCCAGTGCGGGTCTGCGGGAGGCGGCGCACAGGGCCGCGAGGGTGAAGGCGTTGGCCGTGACGAGGAGCAGGCGGCCCTCCCGGATCCCGTACACGACGGGGAGGCTCAGTCCGCTGACGGCGGCCAGGAGCAGCAGGAGGGCGGCGGAGGCGGTCGCCGCGAGGAGTGCGGCGGGGACGGACCAGCGGCGGGGCAGGGGGCCCTCCGCGCCGGCGATGCGGGTGCCGGCGAGCTCGCCGGCGTGGACGGCGAGGCCGGTCAGGACGAGCAGGCGGAGCAGCGTGGTGGTGCCGGCCGCGGGTATGCGGAGTTCGCCGGTTCCGGTCTGGGCCAGGCCCGCGCCGAGGAGGGCGACGGCCAGGACGGCCGCGGCGGCGAGGACCACCGCGGTCAGACGGCTCGGCGTACCGAAAGGTCCGGGAAGCGTCACCGGACGATCGTCACCGAGCCCCGGACGGGCGGCAACTCAGGTGGGTGCCGCCCGTCGGGGCGGGCGTGGTCAGGCCTTGCTGTAGTGGCCCCAGAACTCGTCCCAGGACAGCAGGCCGTCGCCGTTGTCGTCGCGCTGCTTGATGAGCGCCTCGGCGACCGTCTCGGTGACGTTGAAGTCGCCCAGCTGCGCCATCACGCTCTTGTACTCCGCGGCGGTGATGAAGCCGTCCCCGTCCACGTCGTACCGGTTGAATGCCGTGCGTGCCGACTCGATGTCCGCCACTGCTTCCGCCCCTTCATGGTGCTTCTCTGACGGGGGCCAGATTAGCGGGC
>NZ_JAPSIW010000916.1 GCF_031178505.1 Streptomyces sp.
GCACCTCTCCGCCCTCTCCGTCCGCGAGGGCCAGCGTGTCCACGGCGGCCAGCGGATCGCGCGGTCAGGGTCGACCGGCAACAGCTCCGGACCGCACCTCCACTTCGAGGTGCGGACGGGTCCCCGGTACGGCTCCGACATCGACCCCCTCGCCTACCTCAGGGCCCGGGGGGTCGCCATCTGACACCCCCCGGCACCCGGACGGCTCGGCGGGCACGGCCGGTGCCGGGCGGCCCGTGGTCAGCCGCACGAGCCCGCCCGCCGCGACCGCCCCGGAGACCAGCGCGGCCACCGCACCGGCCGCACCGAACCGGAACGTCTCGCCGAACAGGGCCAGGCCGACCGCCGTCGCGGCCACCGGATTGACCACCGTGACCGTCGCCAGCGGAGCGGCGAGCCCGGCGCCCCGGTACGAGGCCTGGGACAGCAGCAGCCCCGTCACGGCGAGCGCCGACAGGACGAGCAGCCCCGTCCACCCGGCGAGCGGCGCGCCGGGTGACCACTCCTCGGCGACGGCCTTGGTGAAGACCGAGGCGATCCCGAAGGCCACGCCCGCCGCCGAGGCCAGCAGCACGCCCCGGGTCACCGGCCGGCGCACCGCGTGGGCGGCCGCGAGGAGCAGCGCCACCACCCCGCAGGTCACACCGACGAGCACCCAGCGCTGCCCGTCGGCGGGCAGCCGGGTCCCGGCGCCCCGGGTCAGGCTCAGCAGCCCGGCCAGACCGGCGGTCGCCATCAGCGCCCCCCGCCAGGCCCGGCCCCCGGCCCGCCGGCCGACCAGGAGGGCCGCCATCGGCAGGGCGCACACGATCGTCAGGGCGCCCAAAGGCTGGACCAGACTGAGCGGACCGTAGGCGAGGGCGACCACGTGCAGGGCCGCCCCGAGACCGTTGAGCAGCACCGCCCCCCACCAGGCCGGCCGGCGCAGCGGCGCGTAGCGCGGACCGGCGGCGGAGTCCGCGACCCGTTCCTGCACGATCGCGGCGGAGGCGTAGGCGACGGCCGAGACGAGCGACAGCAGGACGGAGACCAGGAGAGGGCTCATGCCTTCCACGGTCCCTCTTCCGGGCGCTCGGTGTCGTCGTCCTTCGGAACGCCTTCGCCGTACCGCCGACGCGGTACGCCGGCGGTCCGTACACCCGTGGGCGTACGCCCCCGCAGGTCAGAACGGGTGGAACGCGACCCTCCCGGTCTCCAGGTCGAAGCGGGCGCCGACGATCCCGGCTCCGGAGAACGCCGCGTCCCCGGCGAGCCGGTCCCTGACCCGGTCCACATGGCACCGCACCGTGTTCTCCACCCAGTCCCCGGGCAGCCCCCGGGCCGCGCGGGCGGCCGGCGCCAGCTCCTCCACGACACGCGCCAGATGCCCGGCGACCGGCACCCCCGTCCGTACGTACTCCACGGCCGCCGTCGCCGCCCCGCACCGCTCGTGACCCAGCACCACGACCAGCCCCACCCCCAGCTCCTCCACCCCGAACTGGACCGACCCGAGCACCGCCTCGTCCAGAGCCTGGCCCGCCGTGCGTATCGACAGGAGGTCACCGAGCCCCTGGTCGAAGACCAGCTCGGGAGCGACCCGCGAGTCGACGCAGCCCAGGACCACGGCGAAGGGGTGCTGGGCGACCGCGACCGCGGACCGGCGGCCCGCGTCCTCGTGGGGATGCCGCTGTCGCAGCGCGGCGAAGCGGGCGTTGCCGGCCCGCAGCTCCGCCAGCGCCCTGCCCGCCCTCCGTGGCGTCGGGGGAGCCGCCGCCGCGCGGGGAGCGGCACCGGAGGCCCGGGCCACGGGCACGGCGGCGGCGGAGGCGAGGGCCGCGAGACCCAGCGCGAGGACCCCGCGCCGCCCGCCGACCACCGGTGCGGTGGCGGGCGGCGACGCGGGAGCGCGGGAGGACGGGTACGCGGAGGACGTCGAAGAAGTCATGCCCCGAGCGTTACGGTGGGCTCCGCCCGGCGCACCGGCTTGGGCAAGCCATGACCAAGCCTTGCCCGGCGGCAGGAGCGGCGGGGACGTACCACCGCTGTGAGCGGTGGGGGCAAGTGCGGGGGCGAGGCCCGGACGCCCGGGCGGGGGAGGAGGCGGAAGTGCCGGATGCCGACGGGAGCGCGTCGCCGGGGGGCTTCTTCACCCTGCGCACCACGCCCCCCTCCGGCGGCGGGGCACACCGCCCCCTCGCCCTGCTGTACGCGGGACACGACGGCCCGCTGACCGCGCGCGTGGACCTCGTCTCCGCGCGGCTCGGCACCCGGGAGCGGCGCGTCGCCGCCTCCGCCGCCCACCTCGGGCTCGCCGCCCGGCTCTGGTCCACGGCGCTCGGACCGGCCGCGCTCCACGGGCGCTTCCCGGAACTCGGCCCCGCCGACCTCCACTGGGAC
>NZ_JAPSIW010000203.1 GCF_031178505.1 Streptomyces sp.
GGGGGGTCCCGCTTCCGGGGCCGCGCGCCGCCGGCCCGGTCTGGGGGGACAGGGCCGGGTGCCGCTAAGTCCCCCGGCACATCCGTCGGCGGGCCCGCGTCACCGAGTGACGCGGGCACGCGACGTCAGGTCACCATTGAGATCCGAGAGCAACCTGTACGTCAATGGCGGGCATGTTCCGCCTCGGGTCCCCCTGCTCCACTTCATAGCGATTCGCATAGACCCGATTGTTTATGGTCACCGGCGCCCCTTGCCGTCCCGCCGCGTTGGCGGCAAGGAGGCGGGTGAGGGCCGCCCAGCTGGTTTCCATTTCGGCACCGAAGAGGCCCAGGTGGCTGTACCTGCTGTGCCCGTCGATGTCGGAACCGCTCCGGATCGTGTTGAGGATGCGATTCTGGATCCATCCGAAGCGGGAGGCTTCGGATACCGCGGCCACAACCTGAGTGAGGGCACGTCCGGCGGCGATGGCCGGAGGTGTGTTCTGGCCTATGGTTCCGCTGAGGCCGACAAGGCTGTTGATGTCGTTGCGCAGCCCCAGAAATGACGTGTTGGCGCGCCACTCGTCCCGGGAGAAGTCGTTGTAATTTTCACCGAACGGCAGGTAGGTGAAATGTTCGGGCCGCAGCCCGCTGTGGACGGCGTTGTATGCGGCCACGACGCGATTCACGTCCATGTCCCTGAAGAGATACCTGCTTTGCGGTGTGAAGAACCCCACTGCGTAGAGGTTTCGCGCATCGAGGATGAGGGACAGCCGATGCGGCACCGCCTGGTTCGACCAGTCCACCAGCGCGACTTCGATGTACCTGTTCGAATTGGGGTCGGTCACGGAATAGGTGGCGCCGTGATGGGGCGGAATTCCCGTGCTTGCGTGTTCTCGAACCGACGCCAGCATCGACCAGTAGGAGTTCGCGGCGTGCGAACTGGACGTATTGGGCTGGAGGTTTGTGATGTCCCAGTCCACGCGAACCCACCGAGGCGTCACCGCGGTCGCGGTCGGGGCGGGGGCCTGCGTGAGTCCAACGGATGCCAGCAACGCCAAAATCAGTAATACGATGCGCGAGAACGCCGGGCGGACGGATGGATTGATGTTCATGTGGCAGTTTCTCCGGGGGGTGTTGAGGATGGTCACATCGTGTACCGCCCGCCCGGGGGCAGGGCGTGTTGCTTTTGGGCGATCTCGATTCCGAGGTCCGAGGGCATGCCGGCGACAACGGCGGCGGTGAGGCCGGCGGTTCTGCTTCTCTTCATCGCGGAACTTTTCCTCGCTCGATCGGGCGTTGCGAACGCTCGGTCCCGCCGACGAAGCGAACCCTGACGGCCGTGAGAACCACGCTACGGATCACTGCTAACGTCTCGCCGACACCCAGCTAACGCCGCTGATCGGCACCGGACTTCTGCTCCACGGGCGCCTGAGGCGGGAAAAGCTCCCGCCCCCGCGCGCCGGACTCGATGCGTACGCGATCCGCTGAGGACGTCGCTGCGGGACCGTCCTGAGCGACGTCGAAACCCGACGGCCGGTGGACCTGCCGAGCGACCGGGGATCCTTCGGCTGGGATGCATGGCTTGCGAAGCCCCCCGGGGGCGCACGCCGCGTTCGTCGAAGGCGCCACCGCCGGGGAGCCCCGAGCCGTGCGGGGGCGCGAGCAGGTGGCATCTCCTGCCGTCCGGCGCGACAGCCCCCGGCGGCCGGTGTGCTCGTCCGACCGCCGGCGGGCTCATGAGGCGCCCCGGTCGCCCGGGCATGAATCCCGCTCAGCGGGAACACCTACCCTGTCCCGCGCCGTCCCGCATCCGTTCGAATCGATCCTCCGCCGCAGTGTGGCGAGGAAGGGCCGTCATGTCTCACCTCCTCTTCGTGGAGACCACGGGCCTGGGTGTTCAGGCACTCGCCCACGCGAAGCGAAACGGTCACACCGTGACCTGCCTTCACTGCCCCCTCCACGACTTCACCGCCACCCCGGCCCAGCGCAGGGAGGCGATCGAACTCGCCGACCACTCCGCGCCCTTCGCCGACGCCCTGGACAGCGACGCGGTGTACGGGGCGCTGCTCGCCTCCGGCGCGGATCCCGGGGCCGTCGACGCGGTGCTCTCCACGCTGAGCTACGGGGCGCAGGCCGCCGCCGACCTCGCCGCCCGCATCGGGGCACGCGGCACCTCACCGGCCGGCACCCTCGCGGCCCGGGACAAGGGCGAGTCACGCCGTGTCCTGCGCGAGCGCGGGGTGCCGAGCGTCGACTTCCGCGTGGTCACCGACGCCGCCGAAGCACCGGAGGCCGCCGAGGCGATCGGCTACCCGGTCATCGTGAAACCCGTTCTGGGCATCGGGAAGGCCGTGACCTCCATCGCCCGCGACGCCTCCGCCGTGCGGGCCCACTTCGCACCGCCGCGGACCGTGACGGGCTCCGGCCACGCGCGGACAGGGGCCGGTGACGTGGTGCCGCCCATGCGCACCAATTTCGACTCGTTCGGCATGCTGCGCGCCCTCGCCCCCACGCCCGCCGAGGCCGAGGCGGCGTGCTCCGCGGTAAAGGCCGATGTCGAGGTCCTTCTCGGTTTCCCGCTGCTGGCCGAGCGGACGCGCACCCCGGCTCCGGCCGCGTGAGGCGCGGCGGCCGGCGGACCACCGCGGGCACGAGCAGCGACAGCGCGTCCGGCCACCACGGCCGGACCCCACCGAACGGAGAAGACGTGCCCGACCGCCGCAAGCGCGCCGACGGGGACGCGGCGTCCGGCGCCCCGCGGACACGGGACGCGACGGCCCACGAGGGCGAGTTACGGCAGCGCCGGGGTCTGTCACTCGCCGTGTACCTCACCGCGGCCACGCTCGTACGCTCGGCGAGCGGCGGCGCTCCCGTGGCACTCGTCGCGCTGACGCTGGCCCGCCCCGGCCACGGCGGGGCCGCGCTCGGCGGCGTCCTGGCGGCCCTGCTCACCCTTCCCAACATCGCCGGACCGTGGATGGCGCGCTGGCTGGAGGAGGCCCGCGACCCCAGGTTCCGGCTGGCGGCCGCGTTCGTCGTCTTCGGGCTGATGCTCGCCGGGACCGGACTGACGCTGGATCGTGTGCCCATCGTCCTGGTGGGTCTGCTCGTCGTCATCGGCGGTCTCTGCGATCCGCTGATGACGGGAGGGCTCAGCAGCCGGCTCGCGCTGATCGTCGGCGAGGACACCCGCGCCCAGCGCCGCGCCGAGGGGTGGGATTCGGCGACCTACGGAAGCAGCAACATCCTCGGCCCCGCCGCGGTCGCCGCGATCACCGCCCTGTCCGGGGCCCTGGTCGCGGTCGTCGCGCTGGGCGCGGCCGGCGTGGTGGCCGGCCTGCTGATGTTCGCGCTGCCGAAGGAGCACCGCACCGCCGCCGCCGCCAGGCAGCGTTCCATGCCCGTACGGGACGCGCTCAAGGTGATCGTCCGGCGGGGTCCGCTGCGGCGCGTCATGATCGCCACGATGATCACCTCGGTCAGCACCGGCGGTGTGATGGTGATCGCGGTGGTCTTCGGCCGCGACCTCCAGGGCTCGGCGGGCGCGGGCGCCGCCCTCGGCGCGGCCTACGGTGTCGGCAACCTCTGCGGAGCTCTGCTGACCGGCGTGTTCCCGCTCACCGGGGAACCGGAACGGTGGGTACTGCGGCTGATCGCCGCGAACGCCGTGACCGTCGGCCTCTGCGCGCTGGCTCCCGGCTATGCCGTCGCCCTGGTGGCCTTCGCCCTGGCGGGAACGACGAGCGCGGTCCTCTTCACCGCGTCCCTGGCCGTGCGGTCGGTGTACTCCCCGCCGAACGCCCGGGCGCAGGTGTTCGTGACGATGGCCGGGCTGAAGATGGCCGCCGGTTCGGCCGGCACGGCGCTGGCGGGCACCCTGGTCGGCGTCGGCCCGCGCCTGGCCCTGTGCCTCAACGCCGTCGTGGTCGCCTCGGCCGTCTCCCTCGCCCTGACCGATCTCCGTCTGACCCGCCGCCGGTCGTCCGCCGCCGAGCGGAAGGACACGTCAGCGCCGACGCGTTGACGAGAGCTGGGAACGGACAGCCCGCGGCGGCGTCCCCGGCGCGGGCCGACGAGATCCCGCAACAGCTCGGCGACGACGAAACCACGACCGCCGCGGACGGTTCGGTGAGGTCAAGGCGCTCATGACGCTCCACCCCTCTTGGTGGAATTTTCAACCAATGGCTCGTGTTGAACCGCTCGACCACCCGCCAGGGTGGCGGATCCGGGCCTGAGGGAAAGGGAGAGCCGTGAGCGACACGTACTACGAGTTCGGAACGGCCGCCGAGCGCTGGGACAGGGCCCGCCTGTTCTTCGAGGCCAGGGAGTACGGCACCGCCGTCCGCATCCTGCGCGGCCTCGTGGCCGAGCACCCGGGCCAGACGGCGCAGCGGCTCCTGCTCGCCCGCGCCTACTACCACTCCGCCCAGCTCTCCCGGGCCGAGGCGGAGCTCCGCGAGATCCTGGAGCGCGACCCGGTCGAGCACTACGCCCGCCTCATGCTGGGGCGCACACTGGAGCGGCAGGGGCGCGCGGACGAGGCGGCGCCGCACCTCCGGATGGCCGCCGCCATGGCCGGCGAGCTGCCGTCCTGACACGGAACTGATACCCCCGCGCGGTATGGTCGGTCCTGGAGGTCCTGATCGTGCGGGGAGGCCGAGCCCGACACGGGCGACGAGCGGGAGGTGCCCTGGCGCACCTGCTGCTCGTCGGCCTGCTCGCGCTCGGCGTCTTCATGATGCATTCCACCGGGCACCCCGAAGGGCCCCGGACAGGAACGGATCCGGGAACGACCGCCGCCCACTCCCCCGGAGCGGCGACCGCCCACCACGGCGCCGCGACGGTTCTCCACACAGAGGACGCGGCCGGCGGTCTCCACCCGGGCGCGCCGGACACCGGACACGACCCCGGCTCGGGGATGGACATGACCACGCTCTGCGTGGCCGTGCTCGCCGGCTGGCTGCTCGCGGGCCTCGTCCGCGCCGCGCTGCGCCGCCGGACCGACTGGCTGCACCTCCTCCCCGCGCGCCGCACTCCCGCGCAGGGGGCGCACGCACCGCCCCGCCGCCCTCCCGACCTCGCCGAGCTGTCCGTCCTGCGGATCTAGGCCGTACCCCCGCACGCCCCACGCGCGCTCCGCGCCGTGGGGGCCGTCGCGGCCCGTCCTCATCGATCCGTACGACCCCAGCTCACGAGGTATCACCATGCGTTCCCCGGTCTCTCCCACCCCCGAAGCCCCTCGCGCCCGCCGTACGCGGCGGACGCCCGCACTGATCGCCGCCGTCCTGTCGGCCGGGCTGCTGCTCGCCGCCTGCGGTACCGACGACGCGGCGAAGGCCCCCCACCACGGCGGTACGTCCTCGGCGGCGACGCCCACCGCCACGCCGAGCACGACGGCCACCCCCGCCTCCGGGACCGGCACCAGCTCGGGCACGGCCGCCCCCGGGCCCTTCAACGACGCGGACGTGATGTTCGCGCAGATGATGATCCCGCACCACCGCCAGGCGCTGGAGATGGCCGGACTGGCCGACGGCCGCGCCGAGGACCCCGAAATCAAGAAGCTGGTCGCCGCCATCGAGCGGGCCCAGGACCCGGAGATCCGGAAGATGCGCGACTGGCTGAGGGAATGGGGCGAGCCGGAGTCCGCCCCCATGGACCACGGGAGCGGTCACGGCATGTCCGGCATGATGACCGAGCAGCAGATGAAGCGGCTCGCCGCCGCCAAGGGCAAGGCCTTCGACCGCCTCTTCGCCCAGCTGATGATCGCCCATCACGACGGCGCCGTCGAGATGGCGCGGCAGGAGCGGCGCGACGGTCGCAACGCCACGGCCAAGCGGCTCGCCGACGACGTGGTCCGCACCCAGTCCGCCGAGGTCGCCGAGCTGCGGAGGATCCTCGGCCGGCTCTGACGCGGACCTCCGAGGGCGGTCCGTGCCGCACCGCGCGGGCCGCCCCCGTCCGGCCACCGCCGCCCGTCTCCGTACCGACCTCTCACTTCCCCGGGGCGCGCACGGCGAGCGGGCGTCCCCGCTCCGCGACGATCTCGCCGCCGACGACGACGGTCTCGGCCACCGTGCCCGGGATGTCCTCCGGCGCGATCCGGAGGATGTCGCGGGAGAGGACGACGAAGTCGGCGAGCTTGCCGGCGGTCAGCGAGCCGCGGTCGCGTTCGAGGAAGTTCGCGTACGCGGAGCCCATGGTGTAGCCCTCCACGGCGGCGGCGACGTCGATCGTCTCGGTCTCCGTCCAGGGCTCGCCGCCGCCGACCGGGCGGCGGGTGACGGCGGCGTGGATGCCGACCATCGGGTCCATCTCGGCGACGTTCCAGTCGCTGGAGAGGGCGAGGACGGCGCCGGCCTCGCGCAGGCTGCGCAGCGGCCAGGCCTTGTGCCAGCGGTCGGGGCCGATGTTCTCGGCCCAGTCCCGGCCCGGCCCGGCTATGTCGGGTGCGGCGTGGCGGGGCTGCATGCAGGCGACGACGCCGAGTTCCGCGAAGCGGGGGGTGTCGGCCGGGTCGAGGCATTCCACGTGGACGATCTGGTGGCGGGCGTCCCGGGGGCCGTTGACGGCCTGGGCCCGGGCGACGGCGTCGAGGACGGTACGGATGCCCCGGTCCCCGGTCGCGTGGACGAAGCACTGGAAGCCGCGCGCGTCGAGGCGGGTGAGGAGCCCGGCGAACTCCTCGGGCGGGTAGAAGGTGTCGCCCCGGTGGTGGGCGCAGCCCGCGTACGGCTCCAGGAGGGCGGCGGTGCGCGGTTCGACCACGTCGTCGATGTACAGCTTGAGCGGGCCGACGCGCAGCCGGTCGTCCGCGTGCCGGCGGGCCGCTTCCTCGAAGGCGTCCAGGTCGGCCTCGGTGGTGCCGCGCGGGTGGAAGAGGGCGGCGACGAGCCGGGAGCGCAGCCGGCCCTCGGCGCGGGCGCGCCGGAAGAGGGCGAGGTCGTCGAGGGAGTTCTGGGGTTCGACGACGGTGGTGATGCCGTAGCCGACGGCGTCGTCGAGGCTCTTGGCGAGCCGGCCGTACTGGCGGTCGGGCGAGGCCCAGGGGACGCCGAGGTCGCGCAGGGCGCGGTGGCCTTCGCGTGAGAGCCCCTTGACCGCGAAGTCCCGGATGAAGCCGGTGGGTTCGCCGGTGCGCGGATCGGTGACGGCCCGGCCGAAGGGCAGGTCGGTACGGTCCCGGGTGATGCCGAGGCGGTGCAGGGCCGCGGTGTTGAGCCAGGCGGTGTGCACGTCGTAGCTGAGGACGAACGCGGGGGTGCCGCCGGTGACGGGGTCGAGGTCGGCGGCGGTCGGCATGCGTCCGCCGGGCAGGGCGGAGTAGTCGAAGGCCTCGGCCTCGATCCAGGGGGCGTCGGGGTGGGCGGTGCGCCAGTCGGCGATCCGGGTGTGGACGGCGTCGAGGGTACGGGCGCCCGCGAGTTGCGCGCAGGCGTCGTCGGAGCCGAGGCGGACGTGGTTGTGGGCGTCGATGAAACCGGGCAGGACCAGCCGGCCGCCCGCGTCGACGACCCGCGTGGCCGGCCCGGTGTACGCGGTCGCGTCGGCGGCCGCGCCCAGCCACACGATGCGCCCGTCGCGGACGGCGAGGGCCTCCGCCTCGGGCAGGCCGGGGTCGACGGTGTGGATGCGGGCGCCGGTGAGGACGAGATCGGCGGGGGTGGCGCTGTTCACGTGGCAGAGCTCCGTGTCGTACGGGAGGGGAACGGATGGCGGGGAGCGGCGGGCCGGGCGGGGCCCGGTCCGCGCGGCCCCGGGCGGGGCCCCGGCGTGGCGCGCTCACGCGTCGCGGGGCGCCGGGGCGACGGTGCCGCGGGCGAGGAGGACGTACACCAGGGCGGCGACGGGGGCGCCGAGCAGGGTCAGGTCGGCGCCGCCGAGCGGGGCGACCAGCGGGCCGGTCCAGAGTGCGGAGTCGCAGGTGAGCGCGGCGAACAGCATGCCGGCGAGGAGAGCGGCGCCACCGGCCGGATGCCAGCCCGCGCGGTACCAGTAGGCGCCGCCCGCTCCCGCGTGGAGGGCGTCCTGGTCGTAGGCGCAGCGGCGCAGCACCATGTCGGCGAGGAAGACGCCTCCCCAGGGCGCGAAGACGATGATCAGGAGGGAGAGGAAGGAGAGCAGCGAGGTGGTGAAGTCGGCCAGGAAGAGGGCGCCGAGCGAGCCGGCGGCGGTGACGCCGGCGCTGATGAGCAGGGCGCGGGCGCGGCTCCACGGGATGCCGAGGACCTGGAGGTTCAGGCTGGAGGAGTAGAGGGTGATGATCGAGTTGGTGACCGAGCCGCCGAGGACCAGGGCGAGGAAGAGGGGCTGGAACCAGCCGGGGAGCAGGCTTTCGGTGCCCGCCACGGCGTCGGTCATGTCGGTCTGCGTCGCGGCGGCGACGCCCGCGACACCGAGCGCGACGGAGGAGAGGAAGCCGCCGAGGGCGCCGCTCCAGGTGACCGCCCGGAGGGAGGTGGTCCGGGGCAGGTAGCGGGTGTAGTCGGCGGGCATGGGGAGGTACGAGAAGGGGCCCGCGAGCATGACGACGAGGGCGAGGCTCCATCCGGCGGCCCCGGGCGCCGCGGTGGGGGGCGTGGTGTCCGCGCCGGGCAGCAGGAGCACGAGGAGGACGGCGAAGCCGGCGGCCAGGACGTAGGCCATCCAGCGCTCGGCGAACTGGACGGTGGCGTGGCCCCACAGGGCGACCGCGAAGGTCAGCGCGAGGGTGACTGCGAGGGCGAACGCGCGGGCCGGGGATCCGACGGCCCGGCCGAGGTCGGCGAGGAAGGCCTCCAGGGCGAGGGTGCCCACGACCGTGTTGACGATGGTGTAGCCGATGCTGACGACCCAGTTGAGGAGTCCGGCGGGCCAGTTGCCCCGGACTCCGAAGGCGGCGCGGGAGATGACGAGGGTGGCGGTGCCGGTGCGGACGCCGCCGAGGCCGGCCGCGCCGATGACGGCGAAGGAGAGGCCACCCAGGACGACGACGGCGGTGGCCTGCCAGAAGGAGAGGCCGAAGGCGACGGCGAGGGCGCCGTTGATGACGTAGGTGAAGGTGAGGTTGGAGCCGAACCAGAGCCAGAAGACGTCCTTGGCGCCGCCGTGGCGTTCGGCGTCGGGGATGGGGTCGATGCCGTGCCCCTCGACCTGGAACACCTCGTCGCGGCCCGTGGTCGCGGGCTCCGCCCGCGTCGGCTCGTGTCCGAGCACACCGCACCTCCCTCGCTCCACACCATCTTGAATGGCGTTCTAAGTCTTTGAATGGCATTCAAGATGGGTGACGGCGGCTCCCACGTCAAGACCCGGGACGCCGCGCGTTAGGGTCGGTCACGCGAACGCAGGGGCGCTGGGAACGAAAGGGCGGTGGCGGTGGCGAAGGGAAGGCCGAGGGCGGGAGCGGCGGCGAAGCCCGCCGCCGGAACCCCCGGGACGGAAGGAACGCGCGCGACGGCAGGGGGGAAGACGGCGGCCGCGCCCCCCGCCGGGACGGCGGCTGAGCGGACCGCCGCGCCCGGGCCCGGGGCGCGGGCCGGACGGCGGCGCGACGGGAGCGTGACGCGGGAGCGGATGCTGGAGGAGGCC
>NZ_JAPSIW010000917.1 GCF_031178505.1 Streptomyces sp.
CCGCAGGTGGTGATCTCGTGGATCCTCGGCCGCCCGGGCATCGACGGCACCGTGATCGCCGCGCGGCGGTTCGAGCACCTGCAGGAGGACCTCGACGCCGCCGAGCTGACGCTGCCGCAGGAGGCCCGCGACCGCATCACGTCGGCGTCGCAGCTGCCCGCGTACTATCCGCTGTGGCACCGGCTGCTCAACGGCCAGGACCGTCCCGAGCCCGCGGAGGCGGAGTTCTACGCCGAGCAGCGGGGGCACGTCCTCGGGGAGGAGCAGGCCTAGCCGCGAGGCAGCGGCCCGGCCTCACGGCGGCGGGGGGATGCCCGGCCCGCCTGCCGGTGGGATGGGGACGTCGGTGAGGCAGACCTCGTACTCCACCACCTCCACGATCCGCGATCCCGAGGTCGCCGCCGCTCGTTCCCGGATCTGCGCCGCGGTGGCCCGGGTGGCGGCCACGGCGTCGGCGTCCTTCCAGAACGTGATCGAGAGGGACCGGCCGGTGGCCCGGTCCAGCAGGCTCAGGGACCCGCGGTAGCCGGGCAGCGCTTGGATCTGGGGAGCGATCTCCGCACGCAGTGCGGCCAGCCCGGCGTCGTAGTCCTCCGGGTAGCCGCTGTCATAGGTGGTGATCCGTGCATGCATCCGCCGCTTCCTCTCCTTCAGCGCGAAGGCTGCGCACGACGGTGCGGGCGCCGGTCGTCCCGTCGGCGAGGGACCTGCGTTCCTGGACCGCGCCGGGTGGGCCTCAGGCCGCGATGGATGCCTGGGGGGTCCCGTTCTCGGCCTGCTGGCGCCGGATCAGTTCGGTGCGCCGCTGCCGGACCTCCTGCAGGGACTGCGCGGAGTTCAGCTGCTGGGCCGACGCCTGCTCGAAACGCCACACCAGGGCGGCGACCACCCCCAGCAGCCCGAGGCTGAGCAGCATCGTCAGGGCCACGCCGGGCACCACGCCTGCGCTCAGGTCGAGGACCATCCCGGCCAGGGTCACCGCCATCAGCGTCGCACCACTGCCTGCGACGACGTCACCGATTCTCGCTCTCATGTCCGTACCTCCTGATTCGAGGCTAGACCTTTGTCCAGTCGTTTCCATGGATATGCGGTGACGTGTCAATCATTACGTGAAAACTTGGCCGGGCCGTGTCCGGGTACCCGAGGGTGCAGGGCCAGGGTGGCGCTGCCGGGAAGATGCAGCTGCGGAAGGGTCAGGAGCGTCGACGGGTGGGCGGCCGGAGATGTCGTCCCCTAGTCGCGGAACCGTCTGTGGCGGCGGCTCGTCCGCCGGAAGTCGCGCACACTGCCGATGATCAGGGCGAGCCCGCCGAGCATTCCGCCGATGAGGGCGCCCTGTGCCATTCCGCCCAGGAGCCCCTCACCCGGGGTCGCCCCCAGCGACGGTGCCGGCAGCACCGGGTGGCCGGTCAGGACGGTGTAGGTCATGGCGGCGAAGGTCAGCACCATCGCGGCCCCGATGACGACGGTGTTGACCGTCGTCGAGCGGGAGCCCGCGTTCTCGGCCAGCTCCTGCAGTTTCACGCCCCGTCGTCCGGCGTACCAGAGGGCCGCGGCCGAGGGGAGGACCGTCAGGACCAGCAGGACCACGGGCAGGAGCAGGAGGCCGAAGACCGACGCGACGAGGGCGCCGAGGAGGCCGATGAAGAGTCCGGTCGTCAGTCCGAAGGAGCTGGCCTCCATGAACACGGCTCGCTCCCGCTCGTCGCCGTAGGCCGGACTGTCGAGGTCCATGATCCGTTGTGCCGCGCGGTCCAGGAAGTTGTCCCTGCGTGTCATTTGCTCTCTCCC
This sequence comes from Streptomyces sp., assembly GCF_031178505.1. Taxonomy (GTDB): domain Bacteria; phylum Actinomycetota; class Actinomycetes; order Streptomycetales; family Streptomycetaceae; genus Streptomyces; species Streptomyces gulbargensis. The sequence goes on from NZ_JAPSIW010000917.1 coordinate 1,792, forward strand.
GTCTCGTGGGTGAAAAGTTCCTCGACGGTCGCCCCCAGCGTGCGGGCGATCCGCAGGGCCAGGTACACCGATGGTGCGTAGTCGCCCTGCTCGACGGCGATGATGGTCTGCCGGCTCACGCCCACCAGGTCGGCGAGCTGGGCCTGGGTGATGCGCTGCTGCTTGCGGCGCTGTCGCACCGGGTGTGCCGCCGCGGTGGTGGACTCTCGGGGAACCATGGCTACATGTTAGGGATCGTTGACATTCAATGTCCAAGATCTTTGACATTCTGCTGCGGTGGTCAGAACTGGGCATGAGTGCGCCCGCGAGGAGCCGGGCCGGAAGGGTCGGGCCATGTGGGGTGCTGCGCGGGATCGTCCTCCGGCTCGGAGTCCTCCGGGAAGAACCGCTCCAGCTCCGGGTCCCGTCCCCCGGGAGCGCCTCCGGGATCTACCCTGTGAGCATGAGCTCGCATCCCCCTCGGCGGCCGGCCCCCTGGCACCCCGATGCCCCGTCCCCGGACGTTGCCGGCGGTCTCGCCCGTCCCGTCCCGCCCGCGGGGTGGCCCGGCGCCCCTGCCCCGTACCCGGGCCGTCCGGGAGACG
>NZ_JAPSIW010000918.1 GCF_031178505.1 Streptomyces sp.
GACGGCGCGGCGCCGTCCCGCAGCCCCGACTTCACCGTGGCACCGCCGGCGAGCGGGACCTTCCCGCGGTCCCGGCCGGTGAGCTCGGCGTCGGCGACGAAGGCCTGCGACCGGGCGGCGCCGGTGGTGCCCCGGCACCCCTCGACGCGGACGTCGACATCGGCGCCGGGGGCCGCGGTGGCGGGGGTGACGGTGACCTTCACCCCGTCGTGGGCCTGGGCGGCGCCTGCCATCGGGGTGAGGGTGAGCACCAGGGCCGCTCCGGCGGCACCAAGAGCAATGGGACCAGAACGCATCGTGACCTCCTGATTGGCAGGGTCACCCGGATCGGCGCGTTTCGCATCCGCAGAAGGCGGCCGGTACGCCGGAGGGGGACCCCCCCCGTCGGCAGCCCTGGCCCCCGGTCCCGGTCCCGCCGGGCCGGACCGAGGCGGGCCGGCCCGGCCCGCCTCACACCCGGTCGACGATGTCCGCGATCGAGTCCACGATCGTGGAGGGCCGGAAGGGGAAGCGGTCGATCTCCGCCTGGGTCGTCAGGCCCGTCAGCACCAGGAAGGTCTGCATGCCGGCCTCCAGACCGGCGAGGATGTCGGTGTCCATCCGGTCACCGATCATGGCGCTGGTCTCGGAGTGCGCGCCGATCGCGTTGAGGCCGGTGCGCATCATGAGCGGGTTGGGCTTGCCCGCGAAGTACGGGTCCTTGCCGGTGGCCTTGGTGATGAGCGCGGCGACGGAGCCGGTGGCGGGGAGCGGGCCCTCCAGGGACGGGCCGGTCTCGTCGGGGTTGGTGCAGATGAAGCGGGCGCCCGCGTTGATGAGGCGGACGGCCTTCGTCATGGCCTCGAAGGAGTAGGTGCGCGTCTCGCCGAGGACGACGTAGTCGGGGTCGTGGTCGGTGAGGACGTAGCCGATGTCGTGCAGCGCGGTGGTGAGGCCCGCCTCGCCGATGACGTACGCGGTGCCGCCGGGCCGCTGGTCGTCGAGGAACTTCGCGGTGGCGAGGGCCGAGGTCCAGATGTTCTCGACGGGCACCTCCAGTCCCATGCGGGCGAGGCGGGCGTGCAGGTCGCGGGCGGTGTAGATCGAGTTGTTGGTGAGGACCAGGAAGGGCTTGCCCGTCTCCCGCAGCTTCTTGATGAACGCGTCGGCGCCGGGGATCGGCACGCCCTCGTGGATGAGGACGCCGTCCATGTCGGTGAGCCAGGATTCGATCGGCTTGCGTTCTGCCATGGGTGCGGGACTCCTGCCGTACGGGTGCGTCCGGGCCGTCCGTCCGGTCCGATCGGTCCGTCGTCCGATCGGCGCGTCCGGTGCGGGCCCGGGACGTGCGGTGTGCTGGGGGCGCCGCGACTGCGCTGTGGCGACGCCCCCAGGGTAATCAGGAAGTGCTGATCTTGACCCCGTCGACCACCCCGTACCGGTTGTCGGCACCGGTGCGGCGGAAGCGGAAGCTCACGAGGCGCCGGCCGGGACGGGCCGGACGGTCTCGCGGGAGACGCCCTGGAGGACGGCGCCACGTCGGTGGGCAGCGGGCCGCCGTCGCCCGACTCGTTGCCCAACTCGCCGATCAGGAGGGAGAGTCGGGCCTCGATGGCGGGGCGCCTGGGCACCCGTCCGTGTTCCGGGACCCGGGAGCGGACGGGGCGCCGGGGATGTCCGGTGGTTCACGCGGTTCCCGGGCCGATGGCCGCGGACGGGGACGAACGGGAGGGTGTGCGGAACGCCGGGGGCGCGGGGCGGGGCAGGACCTCGGCCACGGGGGGCAGGGTTCCCGGGCCCGGGCGGCCGGCTCCCGCGGCGCGGGATCAGGGGCGGCGACGGCGGCGGGCCCCTCGGACCAGGAACGCTCCGGCGAGGGCGAGGACGCCGGCGAGCGGGGCGAGAAGGAGGCCGTACTCCCGTCCTGTCAGGGCGAGTTCCTGGCTCGGGTCGTGGCCGTCCCCGGCCGGCGGGGAGCCGGAGGGCACCGGGGAGACGGTGGAGGAGGGGGCGGGAGGCACGCTGGGGGCCGGTTCGCCGGGGGCGGTCCCGGTGGGTGGCGCGGGCGTCCGCCCGGGGTCGGCCGGCGGGGCGGAGGGGGACCGCGCCGGGCCGATGGCGAGCCGGTAGTCGCCGGACTGGCCGACCCAGTCCCCGTCGGCGCCCCGCCGCTGGACCACGGCCGCGTTCACGACGACCTCGTCGGGGGCCGTGTCCGCGCGGAAGGCCAGCCGTACGGGGACGGTGAGGGTACGGCCCGGCGGCACAGTGAAGCCCTGGAAACCGGGGAACCCGCTGAACGCGCCGACGTTCTCGGCCTCCTCGGTCACCTCGAAGGCGACCGGATGCCAGCGGTCGGCCCGGGCGTCGTGGAACTCGAACCGGATGTGTTCCG
>NZ_JAPSIW010000008.1 GCF_031178505.1 Streptomyces sp.
ATGACGGCGACCCTCGAGCCCGGCCTGCCACGGCACCGCCACCTCCTCGACCAGAAGGATGAGATGACGCTGCGAGACCCCCATGAACACCCGATGCGCCAGCACCGCCCGATTCACCATGATCACCACAGTCGGATCACGCCATCTGCCAGGCAGGACGCCTCACCCGCCATCACGCACCAGCTCGTCAGCACAGAATGAACGCTGAGCTCGCCCCTGAACCCTTCGGCTTGCCGTTCTTGCCGGGCATGCGATCGCCTGCTGATGCGGGCCGAGCACAGGCCACACATCTACGGACACTCATCGCCGCAGCAGTGCGTTCTGCAGTCGGCCACTGGACGCCAACCGCGCAATGACACCGGAAACCCTGTCAGCGACCGTGACCATACCGAGCCACCCCCTCCCCTTCCCGGACAGCAGCCCCCGGCTGCGCTGCACGGCCCGGGCAAGACGGGTGCTGCTGCACCGCCGCAGCGCTGCGAAGGATGAGTTGCACGGACGCGGTAACGCTGACATATGGGCCAGCATGGTCACGCTCACCCGCAGCGACCTTGCTGCGACGTACCTGGACGAGCCTGTCAGTCTTGCCTCACGCGTGAGGCAAGACCGCCGACCGCGTCATTGGGGCCGTGTCCGCCGGGTATGCCTCGATGCCTTCGGGAAAGGCATCCACCGCATCAACACCAACCCCCGACTGCCATGGTCCTTCCTCGCCCACACGAGGCCTGACCATCCACCCACCACACCCACCGAACTCACGAGAAAATCAGTAGAGACCGGCGCAGCTCGTCTGCCCGGACTCGTCGGTTCCCGGTTGTGCTGATCCCGGTCACGCCTGGGGGACGTGACCGGCCTGGCTTCTGGCGGCGGTGGTGCTGGGTAGTTGGGGGTCAGCCGGGCAGATCGCCGGTGTAGCGGTAGATGTTGCCGGCGGAGTTGACGCCCCAGACGGTGCCGTCCACGCCTGCTCCGATGTCGGCGAGGGCACCGGGGATCTGCGCCCAGGGGCTGGCGTCGTTGTTGGCGTAGCGGTAGATGTTTCCGCCGGCGTTCGTCCCCCAGACCGAGGTGCGGGAGCCTGCTGAGATCGCCGTGAGTCCGCCGCTGATGTGCTTCCAGTGGCCGTTTTCCTGGTCGCCGGTGTAGCGGTAGATGTTCCCGGCCGAGTTCACGCCCCAGACGGTGCCGTCCGCGGCGGCACCGATGTCCGTCAGCGCCCCCGGGACCTGCATCCAGGGGCTGGCGTCGTTGTTGGTGTAGCGGTAGATGTTCCCGGCCGAGTTGACGCCCCACACGTTGGTCCTGGACCCGGCCGAGATCCGGACGAGTCCGCCGCTGATGTGCTTCCAGTGGCCGTTTTCCTGGTCGCCGGTGTAGCGGTAGATGTTCCCGGCCGAGTTCACGCCCCAGACGGTGCCGTCCGCGGCGGCACCGATGTCCGTCAGCGCCCCCGGGACCTGCATCCAGGGGCTGGCGTCGTTGTTGGTGTAGCGGTAGATGTTCCCGGCCGAGTTGACGCCCCACACGTTGGTCCTGGACCCGGCCGAGATCCGGACGAGTCCGCCGCTGATGTGCTTCCAAGTGGCCATTCACGGGCTCCTTGTCGTCTGCAATGTTGCATGCAGACACTCCCGCGACGGAACGATTCAGCATTCGGATGACCCCGCGGCATGATTCTCTTCTTGTCTGTAAAGCCGCGTTTACGGGATGGGCCACATACTTCAAGCTGGCCTTCTGTGGTCGGTGTTCCCTTGAGGGGCGACCTGAACACAGGTACCACCTGCGAGTTACGCACGCTTACGACGTTGACGCCGACGAGCGAGCGAAAGGTCGGGACCCCGGTTGAGGCTGGGCCCCTGTTCGCGCAAAGAGAGGAACGGCTCGGTCGGACAAGCTGCGATGCCCCATGCCAGCTCACCATGCGCAGGACTGCCGCCGCAGGGGCGCGACGGCCTCCACGACGCCGTCCACCGTCACCCCCATGCACAACCTCGCCCTCACCGCATGCACCAGCAGACCAGCCGCCCACTTCGGGCCGTGTGGCCACGGCCTCCTGCAACCCACTTCGGCGCTGGCTCCCTGCCCCGGGCGCACCACCATCTTCGGCTGGTTCCGGCAGTTCACCCAGGGCCGCTGCGGGAGTAGCGTCAGGTGCCTCTGCGGAGAACCGCCGGGGTGCCGCATCACGCGGCACAGCCGAAGAGCACCGACCGACGAGGAGGTCCACGATGTCGTGGGTGACCAGCAGCCTTCGGGCGTTCAGCGGTGAGTTGCGTGCACGGTGGCACGGATACTTCATCAACTACGGGCGGCAGGACTGACACCGTACAACCGGCCCAGGAACAACCCCGACCGAGAATGAGGACCGCCGCGATGTCATGGTTCATCAGGAGTCTTCGGGCGCTCAGCGGTGAGGCGCGTGCACGCCGCAACCAGTACGGCGACAGGTACGGGCACAACGCCTGACCTCCGCGAAGGGATGGGACGAGCGGACGGACCGCCGGGCGTCCTGTCCTCCGTCAGATGGGCGGACGACGCATGCTCCTGGACAGGAAGAGTCTGTGGCCGCAACTGCGACGGTGGGAGGAGCAGGCCGCGGACCACGAGGGCCCGTTCAGACTCCGTTTCGGCACTCTCTTCGTGGCTGATGCCGACACGGCCCGAGACGTCCTGGACGACTCGGCCGGCCACTACCTGTTCCAGTCCGGCTTCTTCCGCCTCGGACCCGCACCCCTGCCCCAGGCAGTTCGGAGTGCGGCCTCCCGCGAGTTGCTCAGGGTCCTGGCCCGGCATGACCTCGCGTCGTCGTTCGACCTTGCCGCCGCCATCAGTGAGGTGAGTGACGGCCGCGGCCGCCTGCGGCACCAGCACTGGGGCGTTGAATTGGCCCGGCGGTACTTCGCCCCCGTCATCGCGCACCGGCGGCATACCGAAATCAACGCGCTCGTTGACGCCTACGTGACGTCGAGCGTCGTCCCCGACGACATCGTCGGCCATGTACTGAGGCGCTCACACCGTACAGTGCCCGCCGTCCGGTCCGGGCTCGCCGAACAGCTCGGACGACTGCCGGCGCCCGAAAGCGGTGCGCAAGACCTGGTCGACCTGGTGCTGGGCCTGCCCGGAGAAATGTCCCCAGCCGATCGCGCGCAGTTGCTGCAACGCCTTGTCCTTTCCACGGTCGGCTTCACCGGCGTTACCCTCGAATGGATGGTGATGCTTGGCGTCAAGCACGGCTATAACACCCCGGCGGTCCGGCGAGAGCACGTCCATCGGCTGGTCAAGGAGACGCTGCGCCTGTATCCGACCGCCTGGCGCCTGATCAGGGTGGCCAGCGCCGACCACGACATAGGCGGCTCCCGGGCCCACGAGGGCGAGCACGTCATGATCGGCACGCACGCGCTCCACCGGTCGGCGGCCGTATGGGACAGGCCCCTGGACTTCCGGCCTTCGCGCTGGGAACAGTTGACCGACGACCAGCGGCGCTCCTACATCCCCTTCGGCAAAGGCGAGGGCATGTGCCCGGCGAACGGCTTCGCCGTCAAGGCCCTCGAACACCTCGGCCACGTCATCCTCGGTGGTTATCGGGGAAGCGTGCGACTGCGCACTCGCAGGCCTCACGTCCGCACGCTCTTGGCCCCACCTGCCGGCTGGATCCGCCTCACCCCCCGCCCGGGCACCCGTTCGTCGCGCCCATAGCGCCGACATCAGCCGTCTGTGAGCAACCCCACCAGTCGGGGGCTGACGGACGACCGTGAAATTCCCCAGGCAGAAGTTCACGTGATTCCCAGCTGCTGTCCTGAACCGACGGTGAGACGGTCCGAGGCAGTCCCACCAGAGCACGACAAGAAATTGCCGCTGGGATGCACCACGATAGAACCCGCGCATGGCGTTGAAATGCCCCCAGCACATACTTCCTCGGGCCACCGACGATCCAGGTCGCCCCGTTGCCGATCGAGGAGGCGGCCTCTGCTTCGTCTGTCGACAAGCTCACCGGGAGGGCCGGAAAGTCGATCTACCCGAACAGTTCCGCGGGCGAGTCACTTGAGCCGCAGAGAGGGCCACGGGGTCTGGCCCGAAGGGACCCACGCCCGGGGCCCTCGTCAGATGGCTGGTTCGTACTCGTTCCGCTGCTCCGCCTCGACCTCCGCCTCATCCGACCACTTCGTGGTCCCCTCTCATCGACGCGTACCACTGTTCACCCGCATATCGAACGTCAACCCAGCAGAGATCGCCGCAGTCGGGGTGTCCCATGGTTGCCGGACGTCCGAGTCGCCCCCGGCTGAACAGCGGATCAGCGGCCGGGGCGGTCGCCGTGGCCACCGGGGTCAGGCTTCCACCGTTCCCGGCAGATACCGGCTCCTGATCTTCTCGCCCTCGACGCACCGGCGGCCGAGCAGTACGGCGTCGGCCGGCGCCCGGTACACGCTCCACTCCTCTGTCAGCTCGGCGGACCACTCGCCGGGCGTCACAGAACAGGCCACCGTCCCGGCCATGAGCCGCGCGTACTGGTGGCGGGTTGTACCGCTCCCCTCGCCGATGTGCTCCCGGCCCACCAGAACATGATCGTCCGGCGCCGCGTGGGCGACACCGTCGGCCTCTGTCCACGGGCGGCTCCACCGGACGTCACGTACGGTCAGCTCCCGCCCTGCGAGGACCAGGCGCGCGTACCGGTAGCGAGTGTTGCCGCCGGGGCCTCCCTGGTGTTCGCGGCCCACGATGACGTAGCCCTCCGGGGCTGACCACGTGTGGTCGGACTCCTCCACCGGGTGTGACCACCGGGCGTCCACGACGTGCGCCCGCGTCTTCGGCTTCCCGGGCGAAGTCCTCTTCATCGATGATGCCCTTTCCTCTCGGGTGTCGGGTGTCGGTTTGGTTTCTGAGATCTGGCTTCCCGGCCGTGCTCGGACGGGAACACGGTCGAGGTATCCCGCGGAAGCGGGTTGTCCGGATCCGGTACCCGAACGTACTGACCGCGGGCTTGGACGATGACTCTGCGAGCGACGCTCGCTTGGGCGCGGAGGCGGCCCAGGCGCCGGGTAACCAGACGGCCGTGTACCGCTCGAGGGCATCGCGCAGCCCGGTGGTGGCGGACCCGTCCCATGGCGGGCGGCAGGGGCGGTGGTGTTTGTGCCGTACTGCTTGGTGTTCGGCCGGGTGTTGGTGGCTTCGTCGCGGCGATGGAATGTTCCATGGTCCCGGAAGCTGAGCGCCACCGCGTCGATCGCCCCGCGTTCCGGGTGGCCGACTGCGACACGCAGTCCGCCACAGGTGTCCGCGTGGATGGTGCGTGTGAAGTCGATGCGCAGCCGTAGCGGCGTGCCCGGGGCGGGAGCGGCGTAGCAGGTGTTGCCTACGACTGCGTGGTCGCGGAAGGGGAGGTACAGCTCAGTGAAGAACGCGGGGGCCTAGACACAGGGCCGATGCAGGCTGGGCCGGGTGCAGAGGTGCACCCGGGCTCAAGCGGCCTGTCCGTGTAGTGCCCTTGTTCTCGCGCACGTCATGTGGAGGCCTTCCTACCGGCCTATCGGCCCGGGTCAGGGGGTGGTTCCACTCCGTTCATGCTCAATTGTCCGATCTCGGGGCGCCTCCCCCTCCGGGGGTGACCAGCCCCGTCTCGTAGGCGAAGACGACGGCCTGGACACGGTCGCGCAGGTCCAGCTTGGACAGGATGCGGCCGACGTGGCTCTTGATCGTGGTCGGGCTGAGAAAGAGCCGGGAGGCGAGTTCGGCGTTGCTGAGGCCCGTCGCGAGCAGGCGCAGCACCTCCAGTTCCCGCAGGGTCAGGGTGGCCAGGTCACGGTGCCGGGCGATGGTCTGTGGTTCGTCTGGCTGGGCGAAGCGTTCGATCAGCCGACGGGTGATCGTGGGTGCCAGGAGAGCATCGCCGGACTGCACCAGGCGCAGGGCGGCCACCAGGTGTTCCGGTGAGACGTCCTTGAGCAGGAAACCACTGGCGCCGGCGGTGAGCGCGGCGTAGACGTAGTGGTCGAGGTCGTATGTGGTGAGGATGATGACCCGGGTCGTCTGCAGATCGTCACTGGCGAGGATGCGCCGGGTGGCCTCGATACCGTCCATCTCCGGCATCCGGATGTCCATGAGGACGGCGTCAGGCCGTGTACGACGGACCGCTGCGACGGCCTCGGCCCCGTCAGCCGCCTCGGCGGTCACCTTGATGCCGTCGGCGGCCAGGATCATGGTGAAGCCAGTGCGCACGAGGGCCTGGTCGTCCGCGATGACCACCCGCAGCTGCGGCTTGTCCCTCGTCATGCTGCGGTCCGTGGGATACGGGCGGTGACCCGGTAGCCGCCGGCCGGAGTCGGCCCAGCCGTCAGCTCGCCTCCGTAGACGGCCAGTCGTTCACGCAGGCCCAGGTGGCCGCGGCCGTTGCTCTCCACCGGCGGGCAGCTTCTCGAGCCGCCGGTGTCCGCGCCCTCGATGTGCAGACTGGTGTCGGTGTAATCGATGGAGAGGGTCGCCTCCGCACCGCGTGCGTGTTTGAGGGTGTTGGTCAGCGCCTCCTGCACGACTCGATACGCCGCGAGGTCCACGCCTGGTGGCAGCGGTTGCGGGGGCAGCGACAGTTCGACGCTCACGGGCGTCCCGGCGGCGCGGACTCGTGTGACCAGCGCGTCGAGCTGCGCGAGCCCGGGCTGGGGCTCCGGGACGTCGGGCTTCTCCTGGTCCGTGGCGGCCAACAGGCCCATCACGTGCCGCAGTTCTGCCATCGCGGCCCGCCCGCCTGCCTCGACGGCCAGCAACGCTTCCTTGGACTGCTCCGGCATCACGTTCATGACTTTGCGTGCCGCGCCCGCCTGGATCACCATCACGCTCACATTGTGCGTGACGACGTCATGGAGTTCGGCGGCGATACGGGCACGTTCCTCCTCAACGGCTTGCCGCATGGCCTGCTCCTGGGCCGCCTGCAGTTCGGTGACCCGTTCCCTGCTGGAGGCCAGTCGTAGGTGCAGGAAACGGACGAGGCTGGCCAGCATCCCGGCCACCAGCAGCACGAAACCCGGGCTGGACCATCCCGGGACGACCGGATCCGCATGGCGGAAGGCGAAACCGGACAACACGGCGGCGACCACCAGGCCGACGATCGACAAGATCCGGTATCGGCTGTACACGACGGCACTGTAGGCGGCGATGACGCAGGCCAGGACGGTTATCCAGGTGGCGGAACCGCCGACGGCCAGGCTCGCGCCCAGCACTGTCGCGAAGACGGCCAGCGGAAAGCGGCGCCGGAGGGCGAGAGGCAGCGTCGACGCGAGGACCAGGCCCCAGGGCACAGGGCACGGGAGGCAGAGCTTCCTCAACGGGTGCCTGATCAGGACCAGGGGGCGGCGGGACCGGGATCCCGGTGCCGACGTCGGTCTTGGGCGGATTGATGGTCACCGGCCCGTCGCCGGGGTAGCGCACCGCGATGTACAGAGCGGCACCGGTGAGGACGATCGCCAGCGCCACATCGGCGCGTACCGCTCGTCCGGACAGTGGCGCGGCCCTCGGCTCAGGGCGCAAGGCGTCGAGGAGTTGCTGCTGCCTGCTGCGCCAGTCTTCCGTCTCCATCCGCACATTGTGCTGGGTTCTGCACCCGGCCCTCGTCCGCCTGACTGACCAGGACACCATCCTTGGGTCCTCGTCCTCGGGTAGGAGTCAGCGGCCGGTTCGTCCGAGGGGAGGGGCTGATAGTGGTTCCACGGCCGACGCGCATCGCGAGCAGCGGCACCTATGTTCACAGGGCCGGTAACGGCATGCGCCTCTCGTGACCGTAAGGACGGGCTTCTCGTATGCATCAAGTGATCGAACTGGAACGTGTGGCGAAGCGCTACGACAGCGCCGACACGCCCGCGCTCGGACCGCTCACACTCAGCGTCGCCAGGGGTGAGGCCCTTGCCGTGACAGGCCCTTCCGGCAGCGGCAAGTCCACGCTGCTCAACCTCGTCGCCGGCCTGGACAAGCCTACGGACGGCGCTGTGATCGTGGCCGGGCGGCGGATCGACCAGTTGAGCCAGCACGCCCTGGCCACGTTCCGTCGCGCGCACATCGGCATGGCCTTCCAGTTCTTCAACCTCCTCGACGACCTCACTGTCTGCGACAACATCCAGCTTCCGGCCCAGCTGACCGGGACCAGGCGGCGCGACTCCGCGTCCCGCGCGGGCGAGCTCATGGAGATGCTGGGCATTCAGAAGCACGCCCGCGCCTACCCGGGCCGGCTGTCCGGGGGTGAACGCCAGCGGGTCGGCGTCGCCAGGGCGTTGATCAACCGGCCCGAACTGCTGCTCGCCGACGAGCCCACCGGTGCGCTCGACACCGCCTCGGGCCACGACGTCCGCGACCTGCTGATGGACCTGCACCGCGGTGGCCAGACCATCGTGCTGGTGACGCATGACCTGTCACTGGCCGAGACGGTCGCGAGCCGCACGATCCACCTCATCGACGGTCACCTCGCCCGCGACACGCACGCGCAGGCCTCCCGACGAGCCTGTTCGGCGCCGGCGCGCTGAGCCGAGTCGTGCGCTCCGGGGTGAGCCGACGGCGGGTGCAGACCGTGGTGATCGCCATCGCCACGATGATGGCCGTGGCTTCGGCCGTGGTTGCCGGATCGCTGATGGTCGCCGCGGCCGCGCCCTTCGACCATGCCTTCGCCAAGCAGCGGGGCGCGCACCTCACGGCACAGTTCGATCCTGCCAGGGTGAGCACGGCGGAACTGGCGGCGACCAGGAAGCTGGACGGCGTCACTGCGAGTGCGGGACCGTACTCCTCCACGTCGTTCCGCCCGGTGGATCAGACAGGCTTTCGGCTTCCGACGATGACCCTGGTCGGGCGGTCCGGCGCGGACAGTGCCGTGGACCGGGTGGAGATGAAGTCCGGCCGCTGGGTCCAAGAGCCGGGCGAGATCGTGCTCAGCACCTCGTTCGAGGGGCCGGGCACAGAGATCGGATCGATCCTCAAAAGCACTTCGGGCACCGCGAGCGCCCCAGCCCTCAAGGTCGTCGGCTTCGCCCTGTCCACCAGCAAGACCGCCGACTCCTGGGCCACTCCGGCGCAGGTCGAAGCGGTGGCGTCGCAGGGCCACTCCGTCACGTATCAGATGCTCTACCGCTTCGACTCCGCGGCCACTAAGCACCAGATCCTCGCCGATCGGATGCAGCTCGACTCCGTCACGGGCTCCGCAGCACTGCTGGGTACGCGGTCCTGGCTGGACACCAAGCGCGAGGCGGATCAGGGTGCGGCAGCGACCGTCCCGTTCGTGATGGCTTTCGGTGTACTCGGCATCGTGATGTCGGTGATTACCGTCAGCAGCGTGATCAGCGGCGCGGTCGGCGTCGGTCTGCGCAGGATCGGCATCCTCAAGGCCCTCGGCTTCACTCCGCGCGAGATCGTCCGCGCCTACGTGGCCCAGGCGATGGTCCCGGCCGTCACCGGCATCATCCTGGGGGTACTGATGGGCAACGTCCTGGCGGTGCCGATGCTGGCGGACGCGGAGTCGGTGTAGGGCACCGTCTCGCTTTCCGTGGCTTGGTGGGTGGATGTAACGGTGCCGGCCGCAGCCCTGGCCGTCGTGGGGCTCGCGGCGCTGATTCCCGCACGGCGGGCCGGGAAGCTGCACACCGTCGAGGCCATCGCGGTGGGCCGGGCTCCGCGCACGGGACGCGGACAGCGGGCGCACAAGGTGCTGGGGCGGCTGCCCCTGCCGCGACCGGTGACCTACGGTCTCGCGACCCCCTTCACTCATCTCGTCCGCGCCCTCGCGATGGTGCTCGCGGTGGCGTTCGGCACCATCGCCGTGACCTTCGCGGTGGGGCTGACCTTGTCCCTGGGCGCGATCAGCACGTCACAGAATCCACAGAACCGTGCCTCGGTCACCGTGACGACGGTCAGGATGAACGACATCGCGCCCCCGCCGCCTCCCGTCGTGGGCGGTGAGGCGAGCCCGTCTCAGGTGGCCCGTGGCATGCCTGACCCGGCCAAGGCCAAGGTCGCCGACCCGGTCAAGGTACGGTCCGCCATCAAGTCCCAGGCCGGCCTGGACTCGTATTACGGCAAGCTCCAGACCGAGGTCGTCGTGGCCGGCGCCTCCGGTTCGGTTCAGGCCAACCTCTACGAAGGCGATGCACACGACGGCAGCTACGAGATGCTCTCCGGGCACTGGCTCACTGGTGAGGGGCAGGTCGTGGTGCCCACCCGCTTCCTGGAGCGGACCAGCACCAAGGTCGGCGACACCGTGCGGGTGACCCACGAGAAGGAGAGCGCCGACCTGAAGATCGTGGGCGAGTCCTTCGACACGTCGGGCAACCAGCCGGCGATCCACGCGGACATGGCCGATTTCCCGTCTGCCGAGCCCAGTACGTTCCTCGTCAAGGTGAAATCCGGCGTCTCGGCACACGACTACGCCCGCAAGCTCGCGTCGGTGGTGCGGCCGCTGGGCGGCGACGCCGCGACCATCCCTCCGGGGGAACAAAAGGGCGTCATCCTCATCATGCAAGCGATGGCCGGGCTGCTCACCCTCATACTGGTCGCCGTAGCCGGCCTCGGCGTGCTCGACTCCGTCGTCCTCGCCACCCTGGAACGCGTCCACGACCTGGGCGTCTGCAAGGCGATCGGCATGACGCCGCGGCAGACCCTGAGCCTCGTGCTCGCCTCGGTGGCCGCGATCGGTGTGGCCGGCGGACTGCTGGGTGTACCCGTGGGATACCTGCTGCACAGCCTCGTCATGCCGGTCATGGCACGCGCCGTGGGCACCACCATGCCGTCGTCAGTGCTCGATGTGTACGGGCCGGCTCAGTTACTCCTGCTCGGACTCGGTGGAGTCGTCCTGGCCGTGCTGGGTGGCCTGGCCCCGGCGTTCTGGGCGACCAGGACCCGTACGGCCACCTCACTGCGCACCGAGTAACACCATGACCGCTCGGCAGCCGGGGTGCCGGGGTGGCCCACCGGCTCTGCAGGTACTCCAGGCACTGCACCGGCAGGCGCTGTGCCTTCCACCCCTCGCACAGAGCCCCCGCGACCACTGCGTCAGCCAGCGCCGACGTGTGGGAAGCGGGCCGCCAGCGCCAGCGCGTCGAATGCCGCACGCCTCATCCCGACCACCGACGGGCGCACCGGTATCGGCACCCACGTCACCTTCCAGCCTGGGGGCACTTTGCTGAGCGCCATCCGCACAGCGGCGGTCTTGCCCCGGCCTGGATTTGCGTGCCGAGCAGGTGAGCGGGGCTCGCGTCGGGCAGGTGTCCGGCGTCGACCAGGCCGTCGGCCCCTCCCCGATGTGACCGGACGCTGCATCGAAAGATGTACAGCGATCTCCTCCACCGTCACGACTCCCGTGATCGCAGGGACGCCCACGATGGTGAGTACCCCTTGCCTCGCGGACGAGCGACGGCGAACGACATCGAGGAGGGACAGTGGCTCTGGGACGGGCACTCGGAGGCGGCCTCATCATGGGCGTGGCGCTCGGCGCGGGCACGGCGGTAGGGCCCGTGCTTGCCGAGGGCCTCGGCCTCACCGGCTTCGCGGCGCGGCTCGTTCCGGCCACGCTGGTCAGCGCCATGGCGGTGCCGCTGGTCGTACTCGCGCTGCGCCGCCGCGGCAGCTCCCTGCGCGACATCGGCTTCGGTGGCCCGGTGGGGAACCTGCGAGCCCTGTGCGTCGGCGCGGGGGTCACGTGCGGGGCCGCGGCGATCGTGCTGGGCCTGGCTACGGCCGCCGGGCTGCTGAGCTGGTCCCGGCCGGACTTGCCCAAGCTGGCCGGATTCCTGGTGACGAACGGCGTGATCGCCCTGCTCCTGGAGGCGCTGCCCGAGGAGACGACGCTGCGCGGGCATACGTGGACCGCGCTGCGCGGCCGGTTCGGCGGTGTGGTCTCCGCGCTCGGTACGACGGCCGTCTTCATGGTGGTGCCCGTCCTGTCGACCGTGGTGGAGGCCGGGGTCGCGCCCCTGGTCGGGCGTGACGCCGGGCCCGTCGGGCTCGCACCGGGCGGACAGGACCCGGTCGGCTACCTGATCCTGTTGACCTTCTTCGGCCTGATGCTCGTCACGGCCCGCACCGCGGCGCGGCGAGCCCCGCTGTGCGTCGGCATCGGGGCGCATCTGGCCTTTCTGGCCGTCAACCGGGTCGTGTTCGAGGGAGACGAGCGCGACGCGGGCTGGTCCGCGCACCTGTCGTCCCCGGACGTGGAACTCCTCGTCCCGGTGTATCTGCTGCTCGCCACGGCCGGGTTCGCGATGTGGCGGCGGCGCGCGGGCGATGACGGGGCCTCCGGCTCGGAGACCGAAGCGGGGCCCACGGCTTCCGCCGGGTCGCTCAGACGTCGAGCAGCCGCCAGGCGGTGAGGGCGAGCCACGCCCGGATGAGCTCAGTTGGGTTCGGTCCAGTCGATGTCCATGCTCTCTGCCGGTCAGCAATCACGAGCAACGTGTCCGCCGCTCGCACCTCCCCAGACTTCGCGGGTGGCGGCGTGTGCGGGTTTGCCGCTACAGCCCGGCGACGTCAAACGTCTGTGGCAAGGCAACCGATCTGCTCCGCCGAAGCACCCGGCTCCTGGCGACGACACCACCGTATGGAGCGACGGCGTGTGGATCGTCAACTCCGCACACCGGTGGAATGCGGGCGCTCACGTGAGAGCTATACCGCAGGCTACCCGGTCGTCCCGGGCAGCCCTGCTGATGCTCACGCCCATGCCACCCTCCGTCTTTCACCACAGGTCAGGGTTCTTCTGTGAGGAACCCCACCACAGCCTCCAGGAACTTCGTCTGCCCTTCGACGTTCGCCATGTGCACCGTGGGCAGGACGGTGAAGCGCGCCCCGGGTACGGTCGCGGCGAGTTCCTTGCCGTGGTCGGCCGACGTGACGGTGTCATGCTCGCCCGCGATGACCAAGGTCGGGTTCTGGATGAGTGTGGCCGTGCGGCGCAGGTCGTAGTCACGCACCGCAGCCCAGCTGCCGGCCACGCCCTCGCGCCGCGTGGCGAGCAGAGTGCGACGGAAACCCTCGACAACCTCGTTGTCGCCCCGCAGCATCCGGGCCGGGAACCAGTTGTTCAGGAACCTCTCCGCGGTGACCTGCATGTCGGGGGCCTCCAACAGTTCGGCGATCGGCCGATCCCACTGACTCGCCGGGCCGAGGTACGCGGCGGTGTTGGAGAGCACAAGACGGTCGACACGCTCGGGAACATGGATCCCCAACCACTGCGCGACCACTCCCCCTAGAGACAGCCCCAACACGTGCACCCGCTCCAGGCCCAGGGCATCCAGCAGTTCCACGACATCGCGCCCCAGCCGGTCCATGGAGTACGGGCCGCTCGGGGCACCGGAGGCGCCGTGGCCGCGTGCGTCGTAGCGCAGCAGCCGGAAGTGCCTGATCAGAGCCGGCACCTGACCATCCCACATGTGGAGGTCGGTACCGATGGAGTTCGACAGCAGCAGCACGGGCTTGTTCTCATCACCGTCGAAGCGGTAGGCGATGCGGACACCGTCTCCGGTGGTGATGGCGGCACGGGTTCGAGAAGTCATGTCAGCTCCAGTGATCCAGCGGCTATGCGCTCAGCCTAGGAACACTGTCTGCATAGATCTATTACAAAGATCGAACATGGATTGTAGGCTCTTTGGATAATGTCGAACTTCACGCTCCATGAATTGCAGTGCTTCAACGCCGTTGTTCGCGGCGGCGGCTTCCAGGCCGCCGCCGATCTCTTGCACCGCTCGCATCCCTCTGTGTTCGCAGCGGTCGCCAAGCTGGAGCGCCAGCTGGGACTGGACCTGCTGGATCGTTCGGGCTATCGGGTCCAGCTGACCGAGGCCGGGCACGCCTTCCACCGCAAGGTGCGCCTCCTGTTGCACGACGCCGAGGAACTGCAGACCTACGCCGCGCAGTTGGCGATGGGCGAAGAGTCCGAGTTGCGCGTAGCGCTCGGGGACCTGTGTCCGCTTCCACCCGTACTCAAGATACTCAGCAGCTTCTTCGCCCAGCGCCCGCAGACACGACTGCACCTGCTGTTCGAGACCGTCACCGGCCCCTGGGAGCGACTCCTGGAGGACGAAGCCGACCTCATCGTGCACCGCGTCCCCAAGAGCGACGTACGGATGGAGTGGATCGACCTCGGTCGCGTCGCCCTGGTGCCCGTCGTGGCGCCGGGCTTCCTGCCCTTCCCTCCGGACGCCGACATCACACCGCAGCGGATGCAGGCCCTGACCCAATGCGTGGTCCGGGACTCGTCGCGGCATCCCTCCGAACAAGGCCATTTCCTGGTCGAGGGCGCGCCCCGGACCTCTGTTCCGGACCACCTCATGAAGAAGGAGCTGATCTTGCACGGCATGGCGTGGGGACACGTGCCGCGGTTCATGATCGAGGCTGAGCTGCGCAGTGGAAGCCTGCTCTCCATTGCCGGACAGCACTTTCCCGGTGTGGTCGAGGAACTCTCGGCAGCGCGGCGGCGTGACCGTCCGCACGGGCCGGTCGCCGACCAGCTGTGGGACTTCCTGGCCCGCCATGCACCGGTCCTGAAGCCGACGCTAGGCCGTGTACCCGGAGCGAAGAAGGCACCGGAACGCGACAGATGACGTTGCCGAAGCTCGGCCGATGCGCACCGTGCACCAAAGAACAACAGGTCCTGTTTAGCGCCCGCCTCGATGGCCGCCATGCCGCCAATTAATGATGCCACCGACGATACAGCAATAGTGAACATTCTTTCGCGGCGGCCATTTACTGTTCCCATTGCACACTCCCGAGCGGCAGCAACCAAGACTCCTGAATCTTTCGGATTGAAGCCGCCATACACGCACGCATTACCCTTTATAAGTCTCAATACCCATCCATCTTCCACAACTGGAATCTGAACGCTCTTTCGCGATCGCTGAGCATTCACCCACTTATAAAAAAGGAAACAAACGCTGGACAATAAAGTCGCGCCTACCGAAGAAGCAGATCACTGGCCTGCGGGCAGCAGCGCTCCAGGACCGCAATACGCCATGACCTCGACATCATCTGCGCGGTGCTGGAATGCACCACGGTGGTGCTGCTGTTCCAAGAGCCGGAGGAGGCAGCGGCCCGGTGCCCGAAACCCGAGCCGCAGGCGGCGACCTGATGCTGTCCTGGCTCCACATCCTCGACGATGACCGCATCCCGCCAGTGGCGCCCTGGTCCCTGGTTCCGCGAACCCCTCGCTGGCTTCCCCGAACCGATGGCCACGAGTTGGACACCTGGTTCGAGCTCATGCTCGCGGGCAGTACCACCGCACCACGGAGGAAGGCACGGTCGCCCCGGTGGATCCGGCGCATGGTGAACACCGCACTTCCTGCCCTGCGCACGTGGGCAGACCGGGGCAGGGGCTCTCTGCGCTCCATCACCCGGGACGACGTCCTGGATGTCCTACCCGACAGCGGAACCCCGCGAGCCAACGTGCTCCAGGGCCTGCGGCACATCCCCCAGCCTCTCAAGCGCCGGCGGATCATCTTCACCGACCCCACAGCCCGGATCTTCTGCGACATGCCGACCGCTACCGTCCCTCTGCCGCCCGCCGAGGTCGCCGACCTCCACCAGGTCCTCCAGGACCAGGCGGCGCCGAAGGCGGCCCTGTCAGCGCTGGTGATCTTCCACCCGCTCACCTCCAGGGAACTGCGCACCGCCACGGCCACGGACCTGCGCGACGGCAGGCTGTTCCTGCCCAACCGCACCATCCTGCTCGCTGGCCCGGTACGCGATCGGCTCGCGGACTACCTGGACTACCGCAACACCGGGCCTCGACCCCTGATGTTGGACACCGGAGACGCTTGGATCCTGATGGTCGCAAGAGAACGGAGTCCCCGTGGGGATGAAGCACTACCCCGCCGAGTTCAAAGCGGACGCGGTCGCGTTGTACCGCTCGAGGCCGGGAACAACGATCAAGTCCGTCGCCGGTGATCTCGGAGTGAACACCGAGACGTTGCGGAACTGGATTCGTGCTACCGACGGCCGCCGCTCGGGTGCCCACGCCGAGCCGCCGACCGCCTCGCGGACCAGCGGCGACGCCGTTCAGGCGGAACCGGCCGCCGCCCTCAAAAGGATCCGTGACCGAGGAAGAACGGAACATTCTCCGCAAGGCGGCCCGGTATTTCGCGATGGAGACGCGCTGGTGAACCGCTGCCAGTTCGTTGACGATCACCAGCGCCGGCACGGCGTGAAGCGGCTCTGCGACATCCTCGGGCTCTCGCGCTCGAGCTTCTGCCACCGGCGCCGCACCGAGGCAGCACGGGCTGCCCGGCAGGCCGTCGAAGCCGGCATCGCGGCACGGATACGCAAGGTCCACCAGGACTCCGACGGCACCTACGGGGCTCCCAGGATCACCGCGGAACTCCGCGACGAGGGCGGCCCGGTGCTCAACCACAAGCGAGTCGCGAGGATCATGCGGACCATCGGGCTCGAGGGCGTCCGTCTGCGCCGCCGCCACCGCACCACGCTCGCGGACCAGGCCGCGGCGAAGGCACCGGACCTGATCGGACGTGACTTCACGGCATCCGAGGTGAACAGGGCATACGTCGGCGACATCACTCACCTGCCGGTCAGCGGTTCGAAGCCGCTTTATCTCGCGACCGTCACCGACCTCGCCTCGCGCCGGCTGGCTGGGGGGGCGATCGCCGATCACATGCGGACCGAGCTCGTCATCGACGCCTTCACAGCCGCCGAGCGGACCCGTGGAAACTCGACCGGAGCGATCATGCACACGGACCACGGATCGAATACACGAGCAGAACTTTCGCGGAAATCTGCAGGTCAGCAAGGGTCCGGCAGAGCATGGGCGCGGTCGGATCCAGCGCCGGCAACGCCGCCGCGGAAAGCTTCGATGCCGCCTTCAAGAGAGAGACTCTCAAGGGCCGCAAAGGCTGGTCGAGCGAGCGCGAGGCAAGGCTCGACGCCTTCCGCTGGCTGACCCGATACAACACCCGCCGCCGGCACTCCCGCCTCGGTCAACGATCTCTGATCGCCTACGAGAACGCCCTCCAACCAGCAGCAACTATCCTGATCCAAGCCGCATAGACGTGTTCAAAATCCGGGGTCACGGCCCATCGAGCCGGTTGAACAAGTCGTCTGCGGTCATCGCACCTCTCTGTGGAACGCGTGGAGGGGCCCTGGTGCCTATGACACCAGGGCCCCGAAGGAACTGCTACACCGTCTGCCGGCCCTGGTACTCCGCCGGCCTTCTGCTTCCGCCGACCCGAGCTGAGCTTCGCCGGGTGTGCGGGGATCGCGGTAGCTTGACCGGAGACCACCTCACCACCGACGTCCTGCGGTACCCGGGCTCCGGTTTCTACCCGGGCGATCCTGATGGCGTTGGGCTCCTCCGTTCTTCCCTCGGTGATCGAACTACGTACTGCTGGTGATGCGAAATGCTCAGCGGCCTGACCAAGCGCCGCTTTTCGGCAGCCAGCCCCGTCGCTCGTCCTGCGTCTGCTCTGGCTTTTGCTGCGGATAGCAGAGAAGACCAGCAGCGACGGCGCCTGTGGATAACACCATCGCGCCCCGGAAAACCCCCAGTGGCGCTCTCCGATCGAGAGGCAGACGATGGGAGCAAGGGGTCAGCTGGTGATGTCGACCGTGGACCCCGCGGCGGCAACGACTGACTCCAGATCATGGGCAGAGCCCGAATGGAGGAAGTCGTCATGATGGAGGTCAAGACGGTCCAGAAGCCGGACGAGCGGCGAGACTTCCCCCGCGGTCACCTCGAAGCTGTTCATCTCACGGGACTCGACTTCGCCGTGGGCACCTTTGAACCCGGCTGGCGCTGGTCCGAGTCCGTGGCTCCGCTCGCGGGGACCGAGAGTTGCCAGATCCACCACAACGGCTACGTCGTCGAGGGGCGGATGCGCCTTCGCATGGACGATGGAGCCGAAACCGAAGTCGGACCAGGCGATGTCTTCGTGTGCTCCCCCGGTCACGATGCCTGGGTCGTTGGCGACGCCCCGGTCGTTCTGTACGACTTCGCGGGAGGCATGGCACAGGAGTACGCAAAGGAAGCGGAGGGATAGCCTCTGAGGCCGAGGATCTGCCCGCGCGCCACCGCCCGGCGGCGGCCCGTGCGGGACGGCGAGTCGATGAGATCGGCTTTCCGCCGTCAGCTCGCCGATGCGACCGGCGCACCCATGATCCGCCACCGCCCGAGGACCGGTCCCTTGCCGTACGGCGCGACGCCGAACGCGCCGCCGCTTGGGCGGTTCCGGTCCGGCGGATCGCCCAGCCCCGGAGTGAGGCGCCCGTCGTCGACACCACCGGCTGACCGGCGAGGAACACCGGTGAACCTTCGACATCCTGCCTGCCGGGCCTCGCCGGGCACACCAGCCCGCAAGCAGGAGAGGCCCGTCGTGTCTACCTCACGGGGCAGCCCGGGCCCGGCAGGACGAACCTGATGCGGATGATTCTGCGCTCCCTGCGCGCTCGGCCCACCCGGATCAACGGCGACGACGTCAAAACAGCCCACCCCGACTACCACCGACTCATCCAGCAAGAGCCCGCACCGCCGGCACCCGCATCCGCGCGGACTACCGGGCCTGGCAGGCCCTGGCCGAACAGTACGTACGCGAGCGGCGCAGCGACGCGGTCATCGAGATTGCCCCCTCCGCCGCGGCCGCGTTCGTCAACGCCGTGCTGCTGTATCGGCAGGCCGGATACCGCGCGGAGTCGGTGGTGCTCACCGTGTGGGCGGCCGACTCCCGCCAGGACACCACCGATCGCTGCGCGCAGCTACTGCAGCTGGGCGCAGCGGGCCGATTCACCAGCGCTGACGGGCACTATGAGCGCCTCACGGCGCTGGCGGTGGCGTCCGCCGAGCGCGTGCCGGTGGTCGACCCTGATGACGTTGATGCGGCGCGGGGGCAGCGTGGCGTACCGCAACGAGCGCGCGTCCGGGAAGGGCGTGGTCGCGGCCGGTGCGCGCTCCAGGTGCTGGTTGCCGAGCACCATCGCCCTTACACCGATCAGGAGGCCGCCCGGTTCTGGGCGATCCAGCGGCGGCTGCGCGAGCAGCCGCCGCATTACCGCCACGACTTGGAGCAGATCGCCCAGTTGGCGCGGCTGCTGGTGCCCGAGCACTTGCTGCCCGCCCGGCTGAGCGGGCCTGTCGCGGCGGCCGCCCTGCCCGCACACCCCCAGGGTTCATACAGTTCTTTCAGCCGGGCCGCCTAGCTTAGGCAGTTTCATTTAGATCAGTCGGTCGTTGGTCCGGGTGTGTCGTTGGCTGACGCGCAGTGGGCACGGATTGAGCCGTTACTCCCGGACCGGACGCCGAAGCGGGGCGGCCGGTGGCCAGACCACCGTGAGGTGATCGACGCGATCGCCCTCAAGTTCCGGACCGGAACCCAGTGGGTTCACCTGCCGGAGCGGTACGGCAACTGGCGAGGCGTCTACAACCGCCCGCGGATGTGGGCCGTCGACGGCACGTGGGCACGGTCTTCACCGCGTCGATGGCCCAAGCCGATGCAGACGAGGACCTCAACTGGGCCGTCTCGGTGGACTCCGCGATCGTCCGCGCCCACCAACACGCCGCCGGGGCCCGCAAAAAGGGCCCCGCCCGGCGAACCGGCCGACCATGCCACCGGCCGCTCCCGCGGCGGACTGACCACAAAGATCCATTTTAGGCGTTCCTGGGTCGTAGAAGGTGCTCACCCGAGAGAGGGACGCGGATCGTTCTGGCAGTTGATGTCGCGCCGCTGCGGTCGGTGCGATGTTCGGTGCATGGACGGTGTGACAGAGACGATGAGAGCGCATTCGCGGACGCGGTGGCAGCGATGGCCAGGCTGGGTGGGCCGGGCCACGTTGGTGTGGGCGGTGGTGTACGCCTGCTTCGGCCTGGCATGCGCACTCAGCAACACGCCGCTGTTCTACCTGGGCGGCGACCACCCGGGGCCCCCGGAGCTGGGCTGGGGGGCCGTCGCGGTGGGAGCTGTGGCATGTGGTGCGGTGGCGCGGTTGGGGCTGTGTCCAACTCTGCGGGTGCTGCTGTGGGTGTGCTGCGTGCTGGCAGGGATCGGCGCGTTCGGCCTGCTGATGGACATCGTGACGCTGGTATTCGGCCAGGGAGTGGACAGCGGGGTGGCCGCCGCCCATCACGTACTGGCGGCGGCTGGGGCCCTGCTGCTCGCTACCACCGCCCGATCCGTCCGCCGCCCGCCCGACGCGACCCTCGTAGTAGCATCGTCAGCCGCGTCCCGGCCGGTGCAACTCACCGCCTGCGCCGGGACAGTGGCCTTCCTCCCCTACGCGGTGATGAAGCTCACCTGGACATCCGGCGGCACCTTCGCCGGGATCTCCGGCGAGGAAATGCTCGCCATCTCCAAGCGCAACGATGCGTCGGGAATCTGGCTCACCCTGGAGTCCTGGGGATTGGACGCCACCGTGCTGCTGGCCGCGCTCGGCGTCTTCCTGCTGTGGGGCCTGGTCCGTCCGTGGGGCCTGGCCTTTCCACGCTGGACGCTGTGGCTGCGCGGTCGGCGCGTCCCCCGCTGGCTCCTCTTGGCCCCGGCCTTGATCGGCGCTGCCACCCTGGCTCCGTACGGGGTCTTCGGGGTCGGCTACGCAGCCCTGGCCACGGCCGGCGTAGTCACGCTGGGACGCGGCGACTTCCCCTCTGCGAGCGATGCGTTGCTGGTCGCCTGGATCGGCCTGGCCGCGTTCGCCGTCTACGGGGTCGCCCTGATAGTCGCGACCCGCTCCTACTGGCTCCGGACCCGCTCCATACTCCCGGAATGACCAGTGCTGTCGCTCGATCAGTCCGACGCTGCCCTGGCAAGAGGCCACAGCCACCGCCGCCGCGTTGTGAGGCGTCGCCCGGCCCTCCCACACCAGTGAGTCGAAGGCATAGTGCTGCGCCTTCCCCGGCTCCCGGGTCAGGCGGTCCGGGGCAGGGGCGGGCATGTCCGCCCCTGCCCCATGCTCACCGCCGTCCTGACGGATGTCGTCACCGCGATCCCTCCGCTCCTGCGGACTGCGTTCCTCGCCCAGCACACCGGTGTAGCGGAGGGTCACGTCGACGTCCGGGCCGGTCGAGTCGAGGGAGGGTGCTCGCTTATGCTGGTCTGCTGACGCGCTGGAAGGCCGAGGCGGACCCGATGCGCAGGCCGGTGAACCGCTCGGCGAGCCGGTCCATGGCGGGCTCGGCGCGCAGCCGCGCCTCGCGTGAGAGGTCGAGGCTGATCCGGATGGGGGCGTCGGCGAGCAGATCCTCGGCGACAACGGTGATGCGCGGGGTGCGGTAACACGTGTTTCGCAGGTCCTCGGTGGGTTCCGAGGGCTCCGGCAGGCGCCGGGTTTTACTCAGGTCGCTCCCGCCGGTGAAGCACAGGAGCAGGGTCACCGGTGCGGCGGCCTGTCCAGGGAGCCGGGTGCCGAGGGTGGTGGTCAGGCGGGAGACGACGGCCCGCATGAGGTCGTGGTCGATCACGTCGCGCTCGAAGGTGTGCTGTGCGCTGGTGGACTCCGGCATGCGCCCGACCAGGATCGGGTGGGGGTCGATGCCGCGGGCCCGCTGGTGCAGCAGACGGCCCGCTCTGCCTCTGACGATGCGCTGCACGATGCCCTCGGGGACGGCGGCCAGGCGGCCGATCGCGGTGATCCCGTAGTCAGCGAGCGCGCCGGCGTGCTCGCGGGCGATGCCGTGGAGCGCGGCGACCGGCAGCAGACAGCCAGGCCGCGGTCTCCGCAGCGGGTACGTACAGGACGCCGGGCCCTCCGGCGCGGGTAGGCCATGACGGCGACGGTGCGGTTAATGCCGATGCCGACGCGGGTGTCCAGGCCGTAGCAGGCCAGGGCCTGGGACCGGAAGCGGGTCGCAAGCTCGGCGGGCATGCAGCCGTGCACCCGCAGGGCTCCCCCGACCCGGGCGAGCGCCGCGGTGGGCGGCAGAGGCTGCACGGCCGGGGTGAACCGCGAGTGCAGGGCGAGGAGCTGCTGATGTTGCGCGGGAGAGTCGGCCTCACTGAGGACATGCCGGAAGGTCGCGGTCGCCGTTGGTCTCAGCCATGCCTGTCACCTCCTCACCCTCCATCAAGATCGAACCCTTTTTCGAATCATCCGGTACGGAGTCCGCATGTGCCCGAGACGGGGGGCGTCGACCGCCGGGCCCCGACCGGCCCCGCCGAACTCCGTCACCGCCGCGCCGGAGACCGCCCCGTACGACCCGCTGGAGGCGATCTTGTTCGGCTTTCTGGGCGGTGTGACCGCTTGGCCAGGATGGTCGCGTCGGAGCCCGAGATAGCCGTCGTCCAGGAGCACTTCCACCTCCGGAAGGCGCTGGAAGCAGACGGCGATGCCTGCGTTGCGTGCGGCAGCCGCATCGTGCATCCGCCCTGGGCGCAGAGCATCGGTTTAGAGTGTGTGGCCCTGATGGTCGGCGATGACGGTGGCCTTCATGGTGTTCTTCTTCTTGCCCGAGACGAACGCGCGTCGTCCGCCGGGACCGGCTGCGGGCCGGCGGGCCTGGACCTCGGTGGCGTCCAGCCGCAGCTCGATGCCCTCGGCCCGGGCATAGGCGAACACATCCGCCAGGGTCCGCAGCCGCAGGCCAGGACGGTCGGGGACCGCACATCCACGTTCAGCCAGGAGCCCGCGTATCTCTCCGATCGCACGGGTGACAGTGGAACGGTCGGCACCGGACAACAGGGCGAGGACGGAGTGCGGGAGATCGTGCCGCAGGTCGATCAGCGTGACGACCAGCCGGTCGACGAACACCGGCCGATGCCTGGCACCGGCCCCCGCCTCACGTTTCCTGGCCCCGCCGCGTGCCGTGCAACGGTGCCCCTCGACCACGGCCTGCCACGGGCCGGCCAACTCCTCCACCAAGCAAGCCAGATGCTGCCGGGAGATACCTGTGAACACCTGATGCGCGAGGATGTCCCGGTTGGCCATGATCACCACGGGCTGGATCATCCCACCCTCGCGCCCTCACCCCTCAACCGCTATCACGCACCAGCTCGTAAGAACCGGCTGGACTGAGACCGGACGGTGATCGACTCCTCGCACGTGCGGGCCGC
This sequence comes from Streptomyces sp., assembly GCF_031178505.1. Classification (GTDB taxonomy): domain Bacteria; phylum Actinomycetota; class Actinomycetes; order Streptomycetales; family Streptomycetaceae; genus Streptomyces; species Streptomyces gulbargensis. The sequence goes on from NZ_JAPSIW010000008.1 coordinate 22,995, forward strand.
CCGACGGGACCCATAAGCGGGCCCAGCCTGGCCCACCGCGCACCGCCGGGCAGCAAGCACCACCTCATCGTCGACGGACAGGGCCGCCTTCCGCTCACGGTGTCGCTGACCGGCGGAAATCGCGACGATGTCACAACGACTCGTGCCACTGCCCGACAAGATTCCCACCGTCGCAGGTCGGGTCGGCAGGCCCCCCGACGCCCCACACTCACCCCCCACCGCCCCCTGAAGTGGGCACACAGAGTGTTGAGGGGGCCGGGAGCGGCCTGGCCTTCCCTGCGCTTTCGGCGTGTGCGCGCTTGTAGTGAGGCGATGCACCGCGCTCGGCCGGGTTCGTCCCGGCTCCGGCATGCAACCCGGCATCACGCTGCTGCGCGGGGGTCGTCACGCGGCAGTCGCATCTTCAATCGTCTGCCTGATCACCAGGACGCTGTCGACGCCAGTGAGCTCACACAGGCGTCGCACCTGTGCCGAGGGGGCGACAAGACGCAGCGTCCCCATCTGGTGGGTGAGGAGAAGCAGGTCCAAGAATGATGAGTCGGCGAAGGTGACGCCGGAGGTCTCAAGGACGACTTTCGGGTACCGCTTCGCCGCGGTGTGCAGCGCCTCTTGCAGCGGGGTGACCGAGCCCATGTCGTACTCGCCGGCAGCAACGATCACGCAGGTTCCGCGGTACTCGTACCACCGCACCTCGAGACCGTAGGAGGTGCGCGGAGTGATCTGCTCCGGCGCCAGCGTCGCGCTGGTGCTGCTCGCGAGCGTGGGCAAGGCCGCCTCGTTCCCGGGCACCTCGGGCTCCTTCTGTGATTCTCCCGTATGGGAGCACGTCATCAGTTACAGGAAACTTATGTCATGTAACACGTGTCCGGCAACAAGCGTCCCCTAAAATGCTGGGCATGGCCGCAGTACCTGAGTCCCACACCGGATGGACGTTCATCACCAGTCACGCGCGCGTGCTGGCAGCCATCGCCGACAACCCGAACATCCGCATCCGCGAGATCGCCGCCCACTGCCGGCTCACCGAGCGTGCCGTGTCGAGGATCATCTCCGACCTGAAGCAGGAGGGGTACCTCACACACACCCGTGAAGGACGTACGAATACCTACCGCATCGATCCGGACAAGGTGCTGCGCCATCCCGCCGAAGCCGGCCTGCCCGTGGCCTCGCTGCTCTCCCTGCTCGTACAGGACGAAACCGAACGCACCGGCGCACCGGCCGCCCAGACGCAGCACCTGGTGGACACCACCGCCGCGAGGTGACACAGCCCATCAGGACGGGTTCGGGGGCGGCCGGAGCATCCACCGCGAGCCGACGGTGGATGTCCATCGCCTGCTCAAGGGCGGACAGAGCCTCCGCCGACCTCCCCGCTCGCGCCATGAGGTCGCCGAGTCCGGACAGTGAGGCGGCGAGTTCGGGTTCGTCGGTAGCCGGGTCGGCCGCCGCGAGCCGACGCTGGATCCCCACCGCCTGTTCAAGGGGAGCCAGAGCCTCCGCCTGCCGTCCCGTCCCTAGTTTGAGAGTGCCAAGGCTGAACAGTGAGGAAGCAAAGTCGGCGTAAGCGTCCGGGTCGCCTGCAGCACGTCGGTGGCGCGCGTGGACGAGGGCGGTGGTCAAGCGCAGTGCGAGGGGTCTGATGATGCGGGAACGGACGGGAGACGTGCAGACCGTGGCTTCGATTGCCTGGCCGGCGCGTGAAGGAGTGTCCACAGCCGTATCCAGGGAGCGCAGGACGTATTCGCCGTGGGTGGCGCGGCCGGCGTTGTAATGGGCGACGGCGGCGCGGACCATGACGGTGATCGCCTCTCTCCGGTCCGACCGGCCACACACGTCCTGCCGCTACGGAGCACGTGTCCGCCTGCGCCATCCCGCAGTCGATCGAGGCCCGCTTCGGCACCGGCCGGGCCGAGGTTGCCGACCTCGCTCTGGACCACGGCGTCCGTCGACGCGGTCGTGCCCGCCGCCCCGGAGGTCTACTGGGAGCCGCGCTGCCGGACCCGCCCCGGCGACTGATCGTCGGCAGCCAGCCCTGCGTCCATGTGGTGCAGACGGACCAGGCCCAAGCGGATCTGCACCGGTCCTGGGAGCACCTCAGCCGTATCGCTCCCAGCTGACCGGCACAGGACCGCGCTTGCCCACCCTCTCTCCGGCGTATGCCCGCATGCCCGGCCTCGTTCTCGGGCATGCGGGCACATGCCGGGCGACGATGCTCGACAGAGCTGGGATCGGCGTTGCGGTCCCGTAGCGGCCAGTTCTCGCGCAACTGCTGTTACACCTGCGGGAAGGCGATTTCTGGCCGATCGGCCGAAGGACCATCGAGTAGGGGGCGTGACAGGCCGCGCAAGTGCGTGTCGAAGAAAGCGGCCGTGTAGTCGCGTGTCAGCTGCCAGGAGCGTTCACCCGAGAGCGGCGCTGCGGGATCGGACAGGCCCAGTCGGTCGGCCAGGACCGGCAGGTCGGTGAAGGTGAAGTGTTCCGCCCCGGCCACCGTCAGCCAGCGCTTCCAGCCGTCCATGCGGGCCCAGGTGCCCCGCCAGTCGCTGTCCGGGCTTGCGGGGCTGTGGGTGGCCCGGGCGCCCATCATCATGAACGGCCGCCCCTCCAGGCCTGCCCCGGCGGACGGGACGAAGAAGTCGCCATCCAGATTCACGCCTGCCCTCACACGGCCGTCGTGCGCCATGAGCGCAGCGGCGGCCGCGCCACCGATGGAGTGCCCGGCCACGCCGATCCTCCGGGCGTCCACCATGCGCGCGTAGGAGAAACCTTCTGGTCCGTTGGAGGTGTCCGTGGGTGCTCGATACGTTGTCAGTTGGTCGAGCACGAAGGAGAGGTCACGGGCTCGGCCTCTGACCACCTGTGCCCGCTCCGCGTCCGTGAGGACTTGGTCGCACGCTCGGCAGGTGAGCACCCGGCCGCCGGGAAAGGACGTGCCGACGGACTCATAGGCGTGGTCCACGGTGGCGACGACGTACCCGCGACTGGCCAGATCGTCGGCCAGGACGGTGAGTGTGGTGCGTGGCATGGAAAAGCCCGGTGACAGCAACACCAGAGGGAAGCGGCCGTGCGCCGGACGGGCATCAGCGCGCGCGTGGGTACGCACACCGCTCACGACTTCGGCGGGCACGGCTCCGGCCAGACCACGCGCCTCCAGCAGCAGCCGGGCCTCCTCCCGGGTCATGTAAGCCGCCGGAGCACTCCTTCCACCACGGGCCGGATAATGCACTGACACCATCAGCTCCCTGTAGCCCGAGGGCACCCACGGGTCCCGGCGCCCGTGGTCGGACAGATGTAGCACCTGTCTCCCCACTGCATACCGGCCCTCGGGCCGCGGCAACGAGACCTCCGAGTCTGCCGTGTTCCGGGCGGAGATCACGGGCGTAGGAGCGGGGGCGGCCACGGCGACGCCCGGGCCCTGGAACACGAGGGTCAATGTCAGACCGAGCAAGGTGCCGGCGGTGGCACTGTGGGTGATGTTCATGGCACCGGACTGTAGGCTGCCGACCGACTACAACTCGTCCACCTGCAGCGGTAGTTAGTCCTACCTCCGCAGGATGGGGCATCTCAGCCTCAGGTCTCACGTCCCCGCTCAACCGGCTGCCTGCCCAGCGGGGCTGAGCCCGCTGAGCGGGGCGGTAGGCGGACCGAGCGAAAGCCGGCCGGAAGCAGGCAAGAAGAAAAGGTCGCTGCGGCACTGCCGCGCAGGTGCTTGTCAGCGTCAGCGTGGTATGGATGGGCGCGTTCCACAGTTCCTTACGCAGCATTTTCCCGGACTTCTCGACAGCGCGCCCCGCCGCCGCCCGTGGCTACTCCACCAGTCATCAGCCGATCGATGGTGCCCGGCCGCACCCGTCGGCCGTACTCCACGACGGCATGTCCCCCCACCCCCCGTCAGGACTCACAGGGCCACTTTGTCGATCTGGCGGCGCAGGCCGACGCGGCGAGTGTTCCGCTGCTGCGGCCACAGAGCGTCAACTCTTCCGATACGGTCGTCGCCCTCAAGGAACTGGACCCGGATTACCTGCTGATCGCGAACTTCCAGCAGATCCTGTGTGAGCCAGTGCTGGTGGTCCCCCGTCGCGCGGTGGTCAATTTCCACCCGGGCCCGCTTCCCCGCTACGCGGGTCTCGCTCCCTTCTTCTGGATGGCGCGTAACGGCGAACGGGACGCCGGTGTCAATGCGTTGATCACCATGCCGGGCATCGACGACGGCCCGATCCTCGCCCAGCGGCCGGTGGCACTGACCGCGACGGAAGCGGTCGGCGAGATCCGGGACAGGCTCTTCGCCGAGTCCGCCACCTGCTGCATGAGGTGATCCCTCGGCTGGTCGACGGTGACCTCACGGCAGCGGCACAGGACATGGAGTCCCGTAGCTACGTCTCCGCTCCCACCATGGAAGACACCTCGATCCCGCAGATCATGGCGGAGGAGTTCCCGACCGGGACACGGGCCACGGGCATCAGGCTCCCCTACGGCCTGACCGTCTCGGTGTTCGGCGGAACGGCTCCCCACCTTGCAGCAGCGACCGGACACGCCGGGCAAGTCATCGCGTACTCGGCGTACACGGCGTTCGCGAGCGTGGTGAGCCTCTGCTTCCTCGCCCGGAGGCGTGCGGAGCCCTAACGAGCGGGTCCGATCACGAGGCCTCACTGCAGGCACGCGCCCACGCACTGGCCTGCGCACTGCCACACCCCGACTGTTGAAGCGAAGCGCAGTACGCCGAGACGGTGTCCTACGTGGTGAGGCGGACGAGGCGTTTGTATCAGCACAGGACGGCGGCGAGGCCGAGGAAGGCCAGGCCCCAGCGGCGGCGGTCCAATCGTTTGCTTGGCTCGGTTCCCGTGTTCGCGACGCGTACTCCGATGCGTTTGCCACGTAACCATTTCCGCAGGTCGATGCGGTTCCTCCGTCGCCCTCACCTGGTGGAGACATCTCGCACCCCAGTATCGGAAAGCTGCCGCCGAAGTACCTGCCTATACGTCAGACTCTGGTTTGCGGCACACGGGAGGTGAAGTAGAGGAAATCCGGTTGAAGCGAGTAAGGGAGAGCGACGCGGTGCTCAATGGGTGGTACGGACAGGTAGAGAAGACGGTCGGCAGACGGAACGCCTTGAGGTATACAGGCCTGGGACTGGTGACGCTCGTACTGACCGCTTGCGGCGGGAAGAAGAGCGGCGACGGCACGACGAACCCCGAAGGCAGCAAGTCCGTCCGGGCCACGGTCACCGGAGCGGCGATCGCGGCGTTCGCGCGTGGTTCTTGGGACCTGACCATCCTCCCCAAGGGACAGGTCAACGACGAGTACACGCGAATCAGCATCACCGGCCGCACGTGGAGCCTCGATGACGGGGACGTCACTGGATCGTACGAACTCACCAGCCGCAAGCTCGTGGTGACTGTGAACGACCAAAGTGCGGAAAACATCTGGGTCGGTACAGGGCTCCCGGGTACGGTCGGGGAGGACGCGTCGTTCACTCTGCGCTGGGGAGCTGACGCCACATCCGATCCTGTCGACGCGGACTCGCCGGTGGACACGACACCCATCGCGTTGCCCGTGTCCTGGGACGGGCGGACGCTGAAAATCCAGGCGCAGAACGGATTGTCCATCAGCGCCGTACGCGTCTGAGGTCCCTGTACGGCGCGGGGGGCCTGCGGCAGGCCAGGGCGGATTCTCCGCGCTCCGCGGACATCCCCGCGTAGGCCGATGGACTGGGTGCCGGGCATGGTCGCAATCGACGGCTGGACGGTGCCAAGCGACTTTGCGAGGGCCGGGTCTGGCCGACCGCCGCGCTGCGCTCATCGGCACCCTGCTGTCCACCGCTGTCGGCATGTCCGCTCCCCCGTTGTGTTCTTCGCGGTCCTGCAGGAGGGCCGCTGGCCTACGGGCCCGGCATGACTGTTCCCCCTCTGTGGAACGCATGACCTGGAGGTGGTGTCACCGGACCCGAAGGGTGCCGTGCGAGACGCCCGATGAGAGGCCCGCCTACCGCTTGGCCGAGCGCAATGCCCGGTACCCCGTTGTCCCCGCGAGATACCTCGGCCGCTACGGCGCTCGCTGTTGCGCGGCTTCTGCCGACCACGGGTCCGCTGGGACGACACCACGGCATCCTCAGCCCTTGCCGTCTGTCTGACAGCCCACCGCCATATCCAATTGCCTTGGCGGGGACAGTTCGTCGAGTGCGCAGGGGAGTTCGGGGCATTCGACCAGTGGAGGGCCGGCCGCCTTGGAACCGGATCCTGGAGCGACGATCCGCAGGAGCGAGAGATGACCACGCAGTACGGCAACCAGACGACCGGGCAGCACCACCCCCCGGCCAAGAGCGGTGCCAGCGAGAACGTCCTCAGCAACATCGCGATCGTGCTGGGAGCGATCGGCCTCCTCTTCCTGCCGATCGTTTTCGGCCTAGGCGGGCTGGTCCTCGCCCTCATCGCCAAATTCGCCCGACACGAACGCTTCTCCACCATCGCCCTGATCGTCAGTGCCGTCGGACTGATCGGCGGAATGATCCTCGGCGCCATCGTCGCCGGCTAGCAGCACACGGGCCCGGGGCCTCCGGTCGGAGGCTACGGCTGGCCGCTGTCGGACGGGCTCCGGGCGCTTCGCCGCGGTCTCAGTCCATTCTTGTGGCGCTCTTCGCGCCGCGCCGCTGTACCGGAGTCGTGGCCCGGGTGAGCCCTTCTTGCTGGTCCGGACGCAGACACTCGATCAGGTAGTCGCCGGTGTCGGGGGCACGGGTCACTCCGTGCGTCTCGCTGCCGAAGCCGGGGAAGTGCTGGTCGAAGGACTCCAGGGCCCTGAGATAGCGCAGGAGAGGGCCGTCTTGCCGCCCGGCGCTCTCGCCTGGCATAAGGACCGGGATGCCGGGCGGCGTGACCGTGACCATCGCCGCGGCGACCCGGCCCGGTGCGTCCGCCAGCGGGATCCGCTCGGTGCCGCCACGGATCAGGCGCTCATAGCACAGACGGGGCGGAACGACTGGTTCCGGAAGCTGCTGAAAGGCCAGGTCGAGGAGTTCCACCAGGCGGGCATCGCGCAAGTGGTCATGCATTTCCTGGCACAGGTCGCGCAGGCTCCGTCCCGCGTAGCGCCGCGGGTGCTCGGCGACCAGGGCGGGCAGGACACGGTCCAGCGGAGCGTCACCGTCGAAGAGGTCCTTGAAGTCCATCAGGGCGTCCAGCAACGTGCCCCACTTACCCTTCGTGATGCCCATGGAGAACAACACCAGCGTCGTGTAACTGTCGGTCTTCTCCACGACGATGCCGCGCGTGGTCAGATAGGCCGTGAGCACTCGCGCCGGAATACCCCAGTCCCACAGCGCACCGGTCGCGCCGAGTCCCGGACATGTCAGGGTGACCTTGATCGGGTCGAGCATGCAGTAGCCATCGGTCAGACCGGGGAAGCCGTGCCAGTCGGCGTCGGGGTCGAGATGCCAGCAGGACGGCTCGGTCCGCAGCAGCTCAGACGGGGCCTCGTCGAACGGCAGCCGTGTCCCGCTGCCGGGATCGGTCACCTCATCCGGCTGCCACACCCCGAAGAACCAGGGCGGCCGGTCCCCGGCGGACCCGATCCGCCGCCCGAGCCGCACCATCTCCTGCCGGAAGCGGACCGCCTCCGACACTGCCTCGTCCACGAGCCACTGGCCTTGCGGACCGTCCATCATCGCCGTGGCCACGTCCAGCGAGGCGATCATCGGATACAGCGGCGACGTCGTGCCGTGCATCATCAGTGCCTCGTTGAACCGGTCGTGCTCCACCGGCGCCCGCGGCGCGGACCGGACGTGCACCATGGCGCCCTGCGACAGGGCGGCCAGCAGCTTGTGGGTGGACTGAGTCGCGAAGACCGTCGGCCGGTCGGGGCCGGGGAACGCCTCCTCGTCCACCGACATGCCATAGCGCCCCGCATAGAGCGGATGGAAGCGGGCATAGGCGAACCACGCCTCGTCGAAGTGCAGCCGAGGGGCGCCGGCAGCGAAGGCCCGGGCAGTCACCACCGCGTCATAACACAGGCCGTCGTAAGTGGAGTTGGTGAACACTGCGTACTGGGCACGCGACGACACCGCGTCCTCCGTCAGGGGGCTTGCCGCGATGCGCGCCGCCACCGCGTCCGCTGCGATCTCAGCCGGTGGCAGCGGTCCGGCGAGGCCATAGCCGTTGCGGGTCGGGACCAGGTACACCGGCCGGGCGCCGGAGACGACCAGGCCGTGCAGCACCGATTTGTGGCAGTTGCGGTCCACCAGCGCGATCTCGTCGCGGGTCACGCTGAAGTGGCCGACCAGACGGTTACAGGTGGAATCACCGTGCAGGACGAAGTAGGTGCGGTCGGAGCCGAAGACCCGAGCCGCATTACGCTCCGCCTCACCGATCGGCCCGGTGTGCTCGAACAGCGAACCGAGCGCCTCCACCGAGATGGACAGATCGCTGCGCAGCAGCCGCTCCCCGAAGTAGTCGTGGAAGGCCCGCCCCACGGGTGATTTGAGGAAGGCCACACCGCCGGAGTGCGCCGGGGTGTGCCATGAATACTCGTGCGCGTCGTCGAAACGCCGCAGCGCCTTGAAGAACGGCGGAAGCAGGGCCTCCTGGTAGACGCGCGCGGCGGTGGAGATCCGCCCCGCGATGAACGCAGGCGTGTCCTCCAGCGGCCACACATATCCCACCACCGACTGCGACACCCACAGCGGAATCTCACCCAGCCCCTCCTCCGCCATGACCAGGAACACCGGCAGATCCTGGAACCGACGCCCGATCCGGCGTAGAACCAGCGCGCCACCCGGCCCGTCCTCCGCTCCAACTCCGGCTCGGGGCGGAAGATCCCAGGCGACCACCGCTGCGGCCAGACCGGCCTCCGTCCTGAGTACCGCCTCGGCATCGGAGACGCTCACCACCCATCGGATCTGGAAGCCTCGCGCCCGGATCCCCTCGGCGATCCGGGCCAGTTGTCCGGCGGTGGCGCCCGCGCCCTCCGGGTACTCCGTCACCGCGACCAGAACCGTGCCATCGGCCATGCCGTCCCCCTCCCCGGTGGCCCGTGCCACCCTGAAACACGAGTGTTGACGGCCCCCACACGCACGATCATCCGACTCCGGCCAAACCACTCCATCGGGGGAAAACTCGGGTTATCTGCTGACGTGCCAGCACCGATACCGTCGGATCACGGCGTGAATCTCGGCGGGGTGGCTGTGACGTTGTCCAGCGACCCCGGCATGACGTCTTCGAGCGGCCCCAGTTGCTGAGGCTCGCGGGTACATTGAGGGGTGGTGACGGGGCGAAGTCGCCCCACCTTGGCTCTTGCGGTGAGACGGTTCCTGTGGTCTCCGGCAGGGGCGGTGCCGTGGATGTCTTTGTCCAAGCAAGAGCTGTTCGACCGGATCCGGCGGGGCAGCCGGCAGCGGCAGATGTCGATCCGGGCCCTGTCGAAGAAGTACGGCCTCCACCGCCGACTCGTACGCGAGACTTTGTCCTCCCCGGTGCCCACCCCGCGCCGTCGGCCAGTGCGGACGTCACCTCGGAATGGAGCCGTACAAGAAGACGGTCGATGCCTGGCTGCGCACTGATCTGGAAGCTCCGCGCGAGCAGCGACACACCGTGCGGCGGATCACTGCGCGGATCGAGGAGGAGTTCGGCGGGGCGATCCCGTATCCGACGGTCCGGGACTTCGTCGCGGCCACTCGCAAGGAGATCGCCGCCCAAGCCGGAGCACCCGTTGAGGCATTCGTGACCCGGCACAACGCGCTCGGCGCGGATGCCGAAGTCGACTTCGGGGACGTCTACGTGGACTTGGCGGGCCAGCGCACCCGCTGTTATCTGTTCGCCTTCCGGCTGGCCTACTCGGGCAAGGCCGTCCACCGCATCTCACGATCGTGCGGTCAGTGCGGTCAGCAGGCGTTCTTTGATGGCCACGTCCACGCGCTGACGACGCTGAGCGGGGTGCCGGCCGGCCAAGTTCGCTACGACAACCTCACTCCGGCGGTGAAGCAGGTGGTCTTCCACAGTCGCTCGCGGGAGGAGAACCCGCGCTGGACCGCTTTCCACGCGTACTACGGATTCACCCCGTTCTACTGCGAGCCGGGCCTGCGCGGCGCGCATGAGGAGGGCGACGTCGAAGGCCAGGTCGGCTACTTCCACCGCAACTACCTCACCCCAGTGCCGCAGGTGGACAGCCCGGATGAATCAACGGCCGATTAGCCGAGTTCGAGGCGAAGGAGGACGAGCGGCGAATCGGGGCCAGGATGCGGACGATCGCGCAGGACATCACCCGCGAGGCCAATTACTTGCTGCCCTTGCCGGACGATCCGTTCACCACCGGCATCACACTCACGCCCCGTGTCGACCGCGATGGCCTGATCACCGTGAAGATGTGCCGGTACTCGGTCCCGGTCCGCTACATCGACCGCAAGGTCACTGCCACCCTCACCTGCGACGACCTGACCGTCTATGACGGCCGGCGGGAAATTGCCCGACACCGGCGACTGACCGAACGTGGCGCCGGGCACCTCGTGCTGGACCACTATCTGGAAGCCCTGCTGACCAAGCCGGGGGCGCTGGAACGCTCCGAGGCCCTCCACCAGGCCCGCGCCGAGGGCACCTTCGCAGCCGTCCATGAAGCGTTCTGGGCCGCCGCAAGAAGGCCCTCGGCGATGCCGAGGGAACGAAAGCCCTGATGAAGGTGCTGTTGCTGCACCGGCATCAGCAGCACGGCGACGTGGGGGCCGGGATCCGGCGGGCTCCCGCGGCGGTCACCTTCAACGAGGACGTCATCGCACTGGAGGCCCGCAAGGCGGCCCAGACGGCCGGGCGGGCACCGACCGTCACTGCAGACACCCTCGCCCCGGACAGGACATCTCGCCGGTGGGTCCAGCGGGTCAGTTGCTTCCAGCGCTTGTGGTCGGCGAGGGCGCATAGGCGAACACATCGGCCAGCGTGCGCAGCCGCAAGCCGGGATGGTCGGGGATCGCACACCCCCACTCGGCCAGGAGGGCGCGCACTTCTGTGATCGCGCGGGTGATGGTGGAGCGGTCGACGC
>NZ_JAPSIW010000919.1 GCF_031178505.1 Streptomyces sp.
TCGACCCGGAGACCGGCTGCTTCACGATCTCGTACGCCCCCGGCCTCGGCGTCGAGCTCGACGTGGACGCGGCGGCCGAGTTCCCGCAGCAGCAGGCCCGGTTCGACCTGTGGGCCGACGGCTGGGAAAGGCGTACCCCCGCCGGCGGTTCCCGGTGAACCCCCGGGGGACGGCCTTCGTCCTCGCCCCTCCCGGAGCGTTCCGGCTCGTGCCGCGCGAGTCGCGCGTCGACGGAACCGCGCGGGCCGAGGACCGCGTCCGCGGCGGCTGTCCCGGCACGGGGGAGGTCCCGCTCGACCGTCACTGACCCGAGCCGGAGATCTCCATCCCGTTCGTCCGTCCCGGCGCCGTGGTGGCGAGTCCGGGCGCCCGCCGGTCGGCGGGAAGCGCGGCAGCCGGCCCTTCGGGTCGGGGGTCCGTCGACGGTGGCTCGGGGCCGGGCGCCGGGCCGGGACCGCCCCTGCTCCGGAGGGCACGGAGACCACTCGCCCCCGCGCCTCACCGCGCTCACTTCTCCGGACCCCAGGAGGTCTGTGTGTCCCCCGTCCCGCTTCCTCCGCAGCGTACGCCCGGTTCCCGGATCCTCGCATCGCTGGGGCTCCCGGCCCCGGAGCCCGTCGCCGCGGACGCGTCCCCCCACTCCTTCCCCGACGGCGGACGGTGGCGCACGGAGATCCCCTCCGTGGAGGGTCCCGAGGCGCTCGACACCGTCCTGCGGGAGGCCGACCGGCTCTCCGTCCCCGTCCACCGCGTCAGCCAGGGCAGCGGCGTGTGGATGCTCACCGACGCCGAGATCACCGAGATGGTGCGGGCCGCGGCCGAACGCTCCGTCGAGCTCTGCCTCTTCACCGGCCCCCGCGGTACCTGGGACACCGGGGCCTCCACCCGCACCGAGTCCCGGGGCGGCGGGCCGCGCGCGCGGGGACACGGCGCGGTCGTCGGCTGCGTGGAGGACGCCGTGCGCGCGACCTCGCTCGGCGTCACCTGTCTGCTGGTGGCCGACGAGGGGGTCCTGTGGACCCTGCACCGGGCGAGAACCGCGGGTCTGCTCCCCCCGGACACCACGCTCAAGGTGTCGGCGCTGATCGGCCCGGTGAACCCCGCCGCGTACGCCGTCCACGAAAGGCTCGGCGCCGACTCGATCAACGTCCCCTCGGACCTGACGCCGGCCCACCTCACCGAGATCCGCCGGGTCAGCCGGGCCCCCATGGACCTGTACGTGGAGGCGCCGGACGACCTCGGCGGCTACGTCCGGATGTACGAGACCGCCGAACTCATCAGACGCGGCGCTCCCCTCTACCTCAAGTTCGGCCTCGCGAACGCGCCGGCCCTCTATCCGTCCGGCGCCCACCTGCGGGAGACCGTGCTCAGCACGGCGCGGGAGCGGGTTCGGCGCGGCAGGCTCGTCCTCGACCTCCTGGCCCGGCTCGGAGCGGGGGACGCCATGTCGCCGCCCGGTTCGCGGCTCCCCGGCCCGCTGTGCCGCTTTCCCGCCGACATCTGATCTTCCGGCACCCCGTCCCCGTCCCCGTCCCGTCGACATCCGGAACGCGCCGATGACACTCCCCCACCCGCCCCCGCCCCCCGTGTCCGAACCCTTCGGCCGTCTGCCCGACGGCACGAGGGTGCGCCGGTGGTGGCTGGAGAACGGCGGAACGCGCCTCGCGGTGCTCAGCCTCGGCGGCATCGTGCAGCGTCTGGAGCGCCCCGACCGGAACGGCCGCCGGGCGAACGTGTCGCTGGGCTTCGACGACGTCGACGGCTACCTCGCCTCCGCCGCGTACTTCGGTGCGCTCGTCGGCCGTTACGGCAACCGGATCGCCCGGGGACGGTTCGATCTGGACGGCGAGCGCCACTTCCTGTCGGTCGCGGGCGGCGAGCACACGCTGCACGGCGGCGCCGTGGGCTTCGACCGGCGGAACTGGACCGTGCACGGGTTCGCCCGCGGCACCGACGTCGGCCTCGTCCTCACCCTCACGAGCCCCCATGGCGACATGGGCTTCCCCGGGACCCTGGGCGTACGCGTGGTGTACACCCTCACCGAGCAGGGCGACTGGCGCATCGACCATCACGCGGAGACGGACCGTCCCACGGTCGTCAATCTCACCAGTCACGTCTGCTGGAACCTGGCCGGCGAGTCCGGCGGCCCGGTCCACGGTCACGAACTGTCCCTGGCGGGTTCGCGGACGACGCCGGTCGACGCGGGGCTGATCCCGACGGGCCGTCTGGCCCCGGTGGTCGGCACGCCCTTCGACTTCCGGACGGCCAGGGCGATCGGGCCGGGTCTGGCGGCCGACGACCCCCAGCTCCGGCACGCCGGGGGCTACGACCACAACTGGGTGCTCGACAAGGGGGTCACGGCCGTC
>NZ_JAPSIW010000920.1 GCF_031178505.1 Streptomyces sp.
CGGACCGGCCTCCGGCACGGCCACGGCCGCCAGGGCGAGCCGGCTCTTGCCGACGCCGGCCGCGCCCGTCACGGTGACCAGCCGGTGCGCGGCCAGGGCCGCTCGGAGCGCCGCCGTCTCGGCCTCCCGTCCCACCAGGCCGGAGCTCGCGCCGGCCTGGTCCGTGGACCGGACGTCGTATCCGTGGCCCGCACGAGGCACGTTCGCCACACCCATGATCAGTTCGTCCTCCCGTTCGTGACGCCCGGGCGGCAGGAAACGATGCCCGAAGTCCGCAGGTCCCGGTTGCAGAACCGTCACTGCAGAACCGTCACTGCACCCCAACGTCTCCCCGGCGCGTGAAGTAGCGCCGACGACGCCCGCATCACTCGTCACGGTGAAAAGCGGGGCGTGGAGTGGCGCCGCCGGATGTTCGGCTGCCCGGCGCTCCGTCTCCGCCGGCAGCGCGGATCCTCCACGGCGCCGGGCGGGTCACCTTCGCTCCCGCGTCGCAGGCGCGGTGGATCGCCGGTGCGCGGAGCTGCCCCAGCCCCCCTGCCCCCTCGGCGCGCGCCGGTGACCACCACTGGGTGGGCGCGCTCAGCGGTGGTCACCGCGTGGAGGAACACCAACGCGCCGACGACGTGGAAGAACACCCGCAACGCGAGCCCCCCGGCCTTCCACGCGCGTGCGGCCCGTCCGTGGGCGGGAGGCGTGGCTCACGGCGTGTTCCGGGAACGCGTGCGAAGCGCGGGCCGTGCCCGGGCAGTCCCGGACGGCCGGCCTCACGGGAGACCGGCCGCAGGAGGCCGGACCGCCACCGGCGGACGAGAGGCGCCGCCCACCACGAGGGGCGTCGCGGATCGGGTCCCGCCGCCCTCGGCGACGTGCCCGCTCGCGTTGCGCGCCCTTCGGCGCCGCTCACACGCGAGCCCACGCCGTTCCCCGCTCCGCCGCCCCACCGCCGGTGCGCGGGCGGCTCAGGCGGTGGAACGGCGGACGCATTCGATCAGATAGTCACCGGACTCCGGGTCGACCGTCACCCCGTGGGCCTCGCTGTGGAAGCCGGGGAACTCCCGGTCGAACGCCTCCAGCGCCCCCAGGTACCGCAGCAGCGGACCGTCGGGGGTGCCGATCGACTCGCCGGGCATGAGGACCGGGATGCCGGGCGGAGTCACCGTCACCATCGCGGCGGCGACCCGGCCCGCCGCCTCCGCCAGACGCAGCCGCTCGGTGCCGCCCCGGATGAGCCGCTGGTAGCAGCGCTGGGGCGGCTCGACCGGCTCGGGAAGCCGCTGGAACGCGGCGTCCAGGGACGCGATCAGCTCCCCGCTCGCGAGATGCTCGTGCATGTCCTGGCAGAGCCCGCGCAGCGTCCCGCCGCCGTAGCGCACCGGGAACTGCTCCACCAGGCCCGGCAGCACCTCCTCCAGCGGGGCGTCGGCGTCGTACAGGGCCTTGAAGTCCATCAGGGCGTCCATGAGCGTGCCCCACTTGCCCTTGGTGATGCCCATGGAGAACAGGATCAGGGTGGTGTAGCTGTCGGTCTTCTCCACCACGATGCCGCGGTCCGCCAGGTACGCGGTGAGGATCCGCGCCGGAATGCCCCAGGGCGAGGTCCCCCCGGTCGCGTCGACCCCCGGGCAGGTCAGCGTCACCTTGATCGGGTCGAGCATGCAATAGCCCTCGGTGAGCCCCTCGAACCCGTGCCAGGCGGCCCCCGGCTCCAACTGCCAGCAGGACGGCTCGGAGCGCAGCAGCGCGGCGGGCGCGTCGGCGAAGGCGACCGGGGTGCCCGTGGCCGGATCGGTGACGGTGTCCGGCTGCCACACGCCGAAGAACCACTCCGGGCGGTCGCCCGCCTCGGCGATCCGGCGGCCGGTGCGGACGACGGCCTGCCGGAAGCGGATCGCCTCGGTCACCGCCTCGTCGATCAGCCACTCGCCCTGGGGGCCGTCCATCATGGCCGCCGCCACGTCGAGGGAGGCGATCGCCGGGTAGAGCGGGGACGTCGTCCCGTGCATCATGTACGCCTCGTTGAAGCGCTCGTGCTCGACGGGAGCCCGGGGCGACGACCGGACGTGCACCATCGCTCCCTGTGACAGCGCGGCCAGCAGCTTGTGGGTCGACTGGGTGGAGAAGACCGTGGGCCGCTCCGGGCCGGGGAGCGTGTCGGGACCGACCGCCATCCCGTACCGCCCGGCGTACAGCGGATGGAAGCGGGCGTACGCGAACCAGGCCTCGTCGAAGTGGAGGCGCGGCGTGCTCGGGGCGAAGGCGCGGGCCGCCGCCACCGTGTCGTAACACAGCCCGTCGTACGTCGAGTTGGTGACCACCGCGTACTGCGCCTCCGGCGCGACGGCGCCGGCCGCCAGGGGGTTCTCCG
>NZ_JAPSIW010000921.1 GCF_031178505.1 Streptomyces sp.
GAATCCGCCCTCGACGACATCGCCCGCAGGAGCGGTCTCGACCCCCTGGCCCTGCGCCGTCAGGCCTACCTGCGTCCCGGACAGTCCGCACCGGCGGTGACCGCCGACGGACCGCCGCCCGTCGCCGCCCACGGCATCAGCGGCTGTCTGGATCTCATCGAAGCCGCCCGCGCACGACGCTCGGCGATCCCGCCCGCGCTTCCCGGGCCGGCCTGGGTGGTGGGTGAGGGCATGGCCGTCACCGTCACCCACACCCTGTCCTCCGACGGTCACATCGCCCGGGCCACCGCCGCCCTGCGCGCCGACGGCACCTACGAACTGCGCACCGACTCCCCGGAGTTCGGCAAACAGGCCGGCCCCGTCCACCGGCGCATCGCCGCCACGGTGCTGGCCACCACCGTCGACCGCGTCCATCTCCGTCAGGGCGACACCGATCTGCTCTCCCACGACACCGGAGGCTTCGTCTCCACGGGATCCACCCTTGCCGCCCGCGCCGTCCACGACGCCTGCCTGGCCCTGCGCACGGCCGTCCTGGAAGCCGCGGCGGCCCACACCGGCACCACCCCGGACAGCTGCGGACTCGGCCCGGAGGCCGTCGACTGCGCCGGCCGCCCGCTGCCCCTGACCGCCCTGCACCGAACCGCCCGTGAGACCGGACGGCCGCTCACCGCCACCGCGTCCCGGGACGCCACCACCGGGACTCCCGGTCTGGCGGCGAACGCGCAGTGGATCCGTCTCGCGGTCGACCCGGCCACCGGCCTGGTCACCCTCCTGGACTCCGTCCACGCCGCCGACGCGGGCACCGTCCTGGACCGGCGACAACTGCGGAGCCAGATCGAGGGAGCCGTCGCCCAGGGCATCGGCACCACACTGATGGAAGAGGTGCGCACCGACCACCACGGCCGCGTCACCACGGCGGAACTCCGCACCTACCCGGTCCCGCACGCCGCCGACGTACCCCCCACCGAGGTTCACTTCGTCCCTGTCCCGGGCTCCGATCGGCCGGGTTGCGCCAAGCCGGGCGGTGAGGCGGCGTTCAATCCCGTCGCCCCCGCCGTGGCCAACGCCCTGCGCGACGCCACCGGCGTCCGCTTCACGGCCCTCCCCCTGCGTCCCGACATCATCTGGGAGCGATGGCACGCGCACGTCCCGCCCCCACCCGGGGGACCGGTCGCGGAGGTCCCCTCCTCCCCCCGCGTCGGAGGGACCGGCCGGCGGCTGACGGCCCGCACATGACCGGCGGCCCTGGAGACCGCGCCGCGCGCGACGCGGTCCTGTGCGCGGACGTTGCCACCGTCGGGTCGAATGGCTCGATCCGACGGCTCGGGAGCGGAGGAGCCGCGTACGATGACGCCGCGGGGGCCCTTCGGGAGGTGCGGAGTGTCGGACGGTGGTCAGGCCATGAGGCCGGTGGTACGGGAGACGTACGGCCCGGGTGATCTGGGCAGTCATCAGATCTTCGCCGGCGGATTCATCAACTTCGGGTACTGGCGGGCGGTGGACCTGGGCGGGCCGCTCGGTGAGGCGGAGCGGATCCGCAGTCAGGTGGATCTCTACCGTCATGTCCTGGACTCCGCCGGCCCACCGCGAGGAGCGGACGTCCTGGAGGTGGGCTGCGGGCTGGGCATGGGATCCGTGGTCACCTTGCGGGAGTACGGCACCGGCACGGTCACCGGCATGGACGTTCATCCGGAGCAGCTGCGGCGGGCGCGCGCGGCGCATGCCGACCTGCTTCGACAGGAGCCCGACCGGCTGCGGTTCGTCCAGGGGGCCGCGGAGAGCATGCCCCTGGAGGGCGGTGCGTTCGACGCGGTGATCAGCGTGGAGGCGGCTCAGCACTTCCCGGATCTCGGCGCCTTCGCGGCGGAGACCTGGAGGGTGCTGCGACCGGGCGGCCGGGTGGCCGTCGCCAGCTTCTTCACCGTGGACGAGGAGCCCGGTCGGGCCGAGGAACTCGCGCGGCTGCTCGACACGTACGCCAGTGGCCTGGACATCGCACGGCCGGTGAAGGCGCTCGCCGACGCGTTCACGCGGGCCGGATTCACGAGCGTGCAGGGCGAGTCGATCGGGACGCACGTCTGGCCGGGGTGGGACCGCTGGCTCAGTCGGTGGTGGGAGCCCGGGACCTGGCCGCGGAATTTTCTGCGCGCTTACCGGCAACGCATCCTTGACTACTACCTCGTCACGGCCGTGCGGCCGGAGGAGCAGAAGGCCGACGCCGGGACAGCCCACGCGGCTCCGGGTTCGTGACGGCGGACGGACGAGCGCCCAGCGCTCCGGCCCTGCGGGCGTGGGGGCGCGCGCCCTCGCGCCTGGCGGCGGTGAGGCGGACCCCGGCCCCGTGACCCTGCGCCGCACCGTGGC
>NZ_JAPSIW010000922.1 GCF_031178505.1 Streptomyces sp.
CGCCGGGACGGCGCCGCGCACGCCGCCGTCCCGCCCGGCATCCGGTGCCGGTTGCCCGCCACCTGCCGGTGGACGGCGTGGGCGCCCCACCGCCCCGGCGGCAGCGCCCCAGCCCCGGCCGCGCGCGCGGCGGGATCTTCGGTACCGCCCGGGCGCCGCCGTGAGCCCGGCCGGGCGGAGGCACTTGGAGCACCTCGCTCGCGGCTCGCTCCGGCGTCACGCCCGGCCGGGCCGGATCCGCGAACTGCCGGGCGACGATCCCACGGTCCGGGCGGAGGCGGCGTTCGGCGAACGGGACGCAGGCCGTGCAGAAGCCGCCGTCACCGTCGAAGACGAACACCGGTCGCGTAGGCATGACTCCGCCATGCCGGAACGGCACCCGGCCCCCCTTCCGCAAGACCGTGGGCGGGACGGGGGATGTCCGGCGGATGAGGGGGCACACGTGCACAGGTACTCGCACCCACGCGGCCGGGATGCCATCGGCAGCGCACACGTGGGCGGGCCGACGACGGCAGGTGACAACGGGACGCAGGGAGCGCAGTGATGAAAGTCCGCTCGTGGCCGATCCGACCGGACCTCCGGCTCACCGCCCACGCGGTGGCCGGCCGCTACCGGCTCGACGACCTGCTGGGTCGCGGCGGCGCCGCCGATGTGTACGAGGGCATGGACCTGCGCCTGCGGCGGCCGGTCGCCGTGAAGGTCTTCCGCCCGGACGGTGCCACCGACACGGAGGAGCGGTTCGACGGCGAGGGCCGGCTGCTGGCGCAGCTGCAGCACCCAGGCCTGATCACCGTGTACGACTGCGGCCGGGACGACGGAACGCCCTACCTGGTGATGGAGCTGGTCAGGGGCACGACGCTGCGCCGGCGGATCGCCACGGCCCCGCTGGCGCCCGCCGAGGCGTGCCGGATAGGAGCCGCGCTGGCCTCGGCGCTGGCCCACGTGCACGAGGCCGGAGTCGTCCACCGCGACGTCAAACCCGCCAACATCCTGCTGGACGAGGAGGGCGCTCCCCGCCTGACGGACTTCGGCATCTCACGGCTGCTCGGCACCACGGCCCAGACGGTGACGGGCGCCCTGGTGGGCACCGCCGCGTACATGGCCCCGGAGCAGGTGCTGGGCCGGGGCGCCGGGCCGGCGGCGGACATCTACAGCCTGGGACTGGTCCTCATCGAGTCGATCAAGGGCGAACTGGAGTACGGCGGGGCGCCGCTGGAGGCCGCGATCGCCCGGCTGCACCGGCCCCCGCTCGTTCCGCCGGACATACCGGCGGCCGTCGTCGAACTGCTGGAAGCCATGACCGACGCGGACGAGAGCCGCCGGCCGGACGCCCGGGCCGTTGAGCGGGCCCTGGCCGCCCTGGCACCGGAGGATCCCGGGGGAGCGGCCGGCGCCCCCGCGGGACCCTCCGTGCCCGAGGCTCCGCCCATGAGCGGCGAGCACGGCGGCGAGCGGAATCCGGACACGCTCAGGACGAACGGGGCGGGTGCGGCGGTGGGGGGCACCGGCGTCGGGGCCGCCGCCCCCTCACTCGGTGGGCCGGTGTCCGCACGGGCCTCCTCCGGGCGGCCCGCCGCACGCCGGGCCGCCCGGACCCTGCTGACCGCCGGCGCGGCCCTGACCGTCCTGGGCGTCGGACTGGCCGGTTCGGTGGGCGGGTCCTCCGCCGGGGCGGAGAACGCCGTGTCCGCCCCGCCCCGCCCCGCCGCGTCCGAGCCGGCCTCCCCGGACGCGAACCGGTCGAGCGCCTCCGCCTCCTCCTCCCCGTCCTCTTCGGCCTCCCCGACCGCCTCGCCCGACGGAGCCGCCGCCGTCCCCGTATCCGCACCGCGGTCCCCCTCGTACACCGGGGACCGGCGGACCGCCGGCTCCGAGCGCGCGGCGGTCGACAGCGGCACACCGTCGGCATCCGGCCTCCCGGAACGGCAGCGCGGCCGTGCGACCGGTCCGGGAGCGGCCGGACCGGCCCCCGCGAAGGGCGAGGCCCGGCAGGGGAAGCCGAAGCCGGCCAAGGGCAGGCACGCGCGGTGAGACCGCCGTGGCTCCCGGCACGCACCACGCCGCCCGGCGGGGCACCGGGCGGTCGACCCGCCGACGGCCCGGCCGGGGCGGTGGCGCCGGGGGTGACGGCAGGCCCCGAAGGGAGCGGTGGTGTCATGACGGTCGGTGTGCCCGTGAGGGGCTCGGCCCGCGACCGGCGCGATTACGGGGCGTACGCCAGGGCCCTGGCCCGTACCCCGGTCGCCGTCTGGAAGGACGACCTCACCGACTGGGCGGCGGCGCTGACGTACTACGCGGTGCTGGCCGTCTTCCCGGCCCTGCTGGTGATGGTCTTCTCCATCGCCCTGCTCGGCAGCGACACGC
>NZ_JAPSIW010000204.1 GCF_031178505.1 Streptomyces sp.
GGGCGTGGGCCGCCCCCCCCCCGCCGCCCCCGGGCCCCCCCCCCCCCGGGGCCGCCGGCCCCCGCGGGGGGGGCCCCCCCCGCGGGGGGGGGGGCCCCCCGACCGGTGGTGTCCGTCAGCGGTCGTCCGGCTCGCGGAGGCGCATCGCCAGGATCGCCATGTCGTCGGAGGCCGGGGCCTGGGCGAAGCGCTCCACCGCGCGCAGGATGCGGGCGGAGACCGCGCCGGCGGTGAGGCCCGTACACGTCTTCAGGACCTCGGCGAGACCGTCGTCCCCCAGCATGCGGGTGCCCTCACGGCGCTCCGTGACGCCGTCCGTCACGCACAGCAGGACGTCGCCCGGCTCGAGCGTCACCGTCTCCTCGTACAGCTCCAGGTCGTCCATGACGCCCAGCAGCGGCTGCGGCTCCGCCGCGGGGGAGACCGTGCCGTCCGGGCGGAGGCGCAGCGGCAGGGGATGGCCGGCGCAGACGACCTTCAGGATCGCCGAACCGTCCTCCTGCGGGTGCATCTCGCCGTACAGCAGCGTCAGGAACCGGCTGCGGGCCCCCTCGTCGAGGATCGCCGCGTTCAGGCGCTCCAGGACGGCCGGGCCGCCGAAGCCCTCGCGGGCCAGGAGCCGCAGGGCGTGGCGGGCCAGGCCCGTCACGGCCGCCGCCTCCGGGCCCGTACCGCACACGTCACCGATGGCGAAGCCGTAGGCGTCGTCGCTGATCGGGAAGACGTCGTAGAAGTCGCCGCCGACCTCGTTGCCCTCACCGGCCGCCCGGTAGATGACGTCCACCTCGACGCCCGGGATCTGCGGCAGGTCCGGAGGGAGAAGGCTGCGCTGGAGGGACTGGCTGATCGCCACGCGCTCCGAATAGAGACGGGCGTTGTCCAAGGCGAGGGCGGCCCGGCGGGACAGGTCCTCGGCCAGCTCCAGGATCTCCTGGCGGAAGTGGTCCTCGGCGGGGCGGCCCAGGATGAGCTGGCCGATGACCCGGTTGCGGGCCACCAACGGCAGCACGACCGTCTCCCCGGCGACGGCGCCCGCCGTGGCCAGGGTCGTGTCGACGCCCGAGGAGAGCGGGCTGCCCAACTGCTCCAGCTCGCGGACCGAGGCCCGGACCGCCGCGCGCTGCGCCGCCTCTCCCGGAGCCGACCAGGCGCGGGCGCCCGGCGCCGGCACCGGATCCGGTGGGGCGACCGAGGACAGCAGGGCCTTCAGGCCGTCGATACGGTCCTCGTCCTCGTGGAGCACGTACGACAGGTACGGCTCCGAGGACTGGTCGGCGATGGTGTAGACCGCGCACCAGGTGGCCAGCGTCGGGACCGTCATCTGGGCCATCAGCGCCAGCGTCTGGTCCCGGTCCAGCGTGCCCGCCAGCAGGTCGGAGGCCTCCACCAGGAAGCTGAGGGAACCGCGGCGCAGGCGCTCCAGCTCGCCCAGGCGGGCGGACTCCACGGCCAGCGCGATCCGGTCCGCCGCGAACTGCAGGCGCAGGGCCTCCTCGTTCGAGTAGCGGTTCGCGGTCTCCGCGGCGACGCCCAGGGAGCCGGTGAGCCGGCCCTCCACCTTCAGCGGGACCGTGACGACCGACCGCATGCCGGTGCCCTCCAGGAGCGGCACGGCGCCGGGCACCGCCGCCAGGTCCTCGTGGACGGCGGGCATGCGGGCGGAGCCGTACCGGCTCGCGCCGGTCTCCACGGGGACGCGGGCGAAGCGCTGGCGGGCGGCGGGCAGACCGGTGGTCGCCCGTACCTCCAGCTCCGTCTCGTCGTCGGTGGCGAGCAGCAGGAAGGCCGCGTCGCCGTCGAGCATGTCCCGGGCGCGCTCGACCGTGCGCTGGAGGAGACCGTCGAGGTCGTCGGGGGCCGGGGAGCCGATGAACAGTTCGAAGGGGTCCGAGGAGCGGCTGTCCGAGCCCGCGTCGGTGCCCGCCGGGCGCTGCGGGGTCTGCAGGACGGCCCGCTCGTGCTCCCGTACCAGCAGACAGACCGTGGACGGCTCGCCCTCCGCGTCGCGGACCCGCAGGTGGGCCGCGTACACGGGCACCACCCGGCCGTCGGAGCAGCGGATGCCGTAGCTGCCCTCCCAGCGGGAGAAGCGGAGCGCCTCCGCCAGGCCCGTGCCGATGCCGGGGGTGTGGGGCCAGGCCGCGAGGTCGCCGAGCGGTTTGCCGGACACCTGGTCCGCCGCGTAGCCGAAGAGGTGCTCGGCGTCCTCGTTCCAGCCCGCGATCGCGCCACCGCGGTCGATCTGGACGACGGCGACGCGGACGCGGCTGTCCGTGACGGGCAGGACGGAGTCCGGCAGCACCGGACCGGCGGAGCGGGTGCCCACCGGGCGCTGGGGCAGGTCCAGGTGGAACCAGACGTGCTTGCGGGTGGGGGAGTAGTCGACGCCCCAGCGGGCGGCGATGGCGGCGCACAGGAGGAGGCCGCGGCCGTTCTCGCGGTCGGGGCTGCCCGGCGCGCGGCCGCCCTGGACGGGGACCTCGCGCTCGGGGTAGCGGTCGGCGACCTCGACGCGGATGCTGTCCTCGGACCGCAGGCAGAGGACCTCGGCGGCGGTGCCGGCGTGGACCACCGCGTTCGTCACGAGTTCGCTGGTGAGGACGACGGCGTCGTCGACGAGTTCGGGGTGGCCCCAGCCCTGGAGGGTGTCCCGGACGAAGGCCCGGGCGGCCGCCACGGACCGCCCCACGGGCTCGAATGTGGCAGTCGCCCGCGCGGTGATCACAGCACTCCTCGTACGCGTCTCGACGCCCGGCTCTGCCATGCTCGGTCTGCCCCTCCCGCTGCCCGGTGGTCGTACGCGCACCACACCGCCCCCGCCGGGCGGACCGGGGCGGTTGGACAGCCGGAAGCCAGGTTACTTACCTTCGCTGTCCGGGCGGATGCCGGTCATGGCAGTTTCCGTCCCCTGGGGGCGGGGACGCTGTGCGAAGCTGCCGAACTGTTATCGCCTGGTTCGGTCGCGGTGAAACACTGGGCAGGTTACCGGTGCAAGGCGGAACGGTACGTTCGACCCCTTTCGGGAGGGACACGGTGGACTCTGGCACGGCGGCGCGTCGAGGCGGCGGCAGCGGCGGCACGCGCGCGAGAGGCGCACGTTCCCGCGGGGGGACGGTGCAGGTGGACGAGGCGGCGCTGGAGCGGTTGCTCGGCGCTCTGGTGTCCATGCGCGACGGAAACCTGCGCAGGCGCCTCACGGTCTCCGGCGACGGGATCATGGCGGAGATCTCCGCCGTGTTCAACGAGGTCGCCGACCGGCAGATGCACGTGACGGGAGAGCTGTCGCGGGTCCGCCGGGTGGTGGGCCGCGAGGGCAAGCTGTCGGAGCGGTTGGAGGCCGGTGCCACGGAAGGCGCGTGGGCGGCGGCCATCGAGGCCGCGAACGCCCTCGTGGACGACCTCGCGCGGCCGGTGTCCGAGGTCGGCCGGGTCCTGTCGGCGGTGGCCGAGGGTGATCTGGAACAGCGCATGGACCTGCGCTGGGAGGGCTCCGACGGGGCGGCGCGGCCGCTGCGCGGGGAGTTCCTCAAGGTCGCGCGGACCGTGAACAACCTCGTGGACCAGCTGTCGCTGTTCGCCTCCGAGGTGACCCGCGTCGCCGTGGAGGTCGGCACCGAGGGCATCCTCGGCGGTCAGGCGCAGGTGCGCGGGGTCTCCGGGTCGTGGAAGGACCTCACGGACTCGGTCAACACCATGGCGTACCGGCTGACGGCCCAGGTGCGGGACATCGCGCTGGTCACGACGGCGGTGGCCAACGGCGATCTCTCGCAGAAGGTCACGGCGAACGTGGCCGGCGAGATGCTGGAGCTGAAGAACACCGTCAACACGATGGTGGACCAGCTGTCCTCGTTCTCCTCCGAGGTGACCCGGGTCGCCCGCGAGGTCGGTACGGAGGGCGAGCTCGGCGGACAGGCCGAGGTGGCCGGGGTCGCCGGTGTGTGGAAGGACCTCACCGATTCCGTCAACACGATGGCGGGGAATCTCACCAATCAGGTGAGAGGTATCGCCGAGGTGACGACGGCCGTCGCCAACGGTGATCTGTCGCAGAAGGTGACCGTGAGCGCGCGTGGTGAGATCGCGCAGCTCGCGGACACGATCAACCAGATGACCGACACGCTGCGGATCTTCGCCGACGAGGTGACCCGGGTGTCGGGCGAGGTCGGCGCGCAGGGGCTGCTGGGCGGTCAGGCGCAGGTGCCGGGTGCCGCCGGCACCTGGAAGGACCTCACGGACTCGGTCAACACCGTCTTCCGGAACATCACCACGCAGGTGCGGGACATCGCGCAGGTGACGACGGCGGTGGCCAACGGTGACCTGTCGCAGAAGGTCACCGTGGACGTGGCCGGCGAGATGCTGGAGCTGAAGAACACCGTCAACACCATGGTGGACCAGCTCTCCGCCTTCGGTTCCGAGGTCACGCGCGTGGCCCGGGAGGTCGGCGTCGAGGGTCTGCTCGGCGGCCAGGCCGAGGTGCCGGGCGCCGCCGGCACGTGGAAGGACCTCACCGACTCGGTGAAC
Source organism: Streptomyces sp. (assembly GCF_031178505.1). Classification (GTDB taxonomy): domain Bacteria; phylum Actinomycetota; class Actinomycetes; order Streptomycetales; family Streptomycetaceae; genus Streptomyces; species Streptomyces gulbargensis. The sequence continues at coordinate 4,519 of NZ_JAPSIW010000204.1, forward strand.
ACGGCCTTCCGTAACCTCACCGGTCAGGTGCGGGACATCGCGCAGGTGACGACGGCGGTGGCCAACGGCGATCTGTCGCAGAAGGTCACCGTGGACGTGGCCGGCGAGATGCTGGAGCTGAAGAACACCGTCAACACCATGGTGTCGCAGCTGTCGGCCTTCGCCGACCAGGTGACCCGGATGGCCAGGGACGTGGGCACCGAGGGCCGGCTCGGCGGGCAGGCGCGCGTGGACGGCGTCTCCGGCCGGTGGCGTGAGCTGACCGACTCGGTGAACTTCATGGCCGGCAACCTGACCTCGCAGGTGCGGCAGATCGCGCAGGTGACCACGGCGGTGGCGCGCGGTGACCTGTCGCAGAAGATCGACGTGGACGCGCGCGGCGAGATCCTGGAGCTGAAGAACACCATCAACACGATGGTCGACCAGCTGTCCGCGTTCGCGGACCAGGTGACGCGGGTGGCCCGTGAGGTGGGAACCGACGGGCGGCTGGGCGGTCAGGCGCAGGTGCCGGGCGTGGCCGGTGTGTGGCGCGACCTCACCGACTCGGTGAACTTCATGGCCGGGAACCTCACCGCCCAGGTGCGCAACATCGCGCAGGTCGCCACGGCGGTGGCGCGCGGTGACCTGTCGCAGAAGATCGACGTGGACGCGCGCGGCGAGATCCTGGAGCTGAAGAACACCATCAACACGATGGTCGACCAGCTGTCCAACTTCGCCGAGCAGGTGACGCGGGTGGCCCGCGAGGTCGGCACCGAGGGCATCCTCGGCGGCCAGGCCGAGGTGCAGGGCGTCTCCGGCACCTGGAAGGACCTCACCCAGTCGGTGAACTTCATGGCGAACAACCTCACCAGCCAGGTGCGGAACATCGCCGAGGTCACCACCGCCGTCGCCCGCGGCGACCTGTCGAAGAAGATCACGGTCGACGCCCGGGGCGAGATCCTGGAGCTGGTCACGACCGTCAACACGATGGTCGACCAGCTGTCGAACTTCGCGGACGAGGTCACGCGGGTGGCCCGCGAGGTGGGTACGGAGGGCATCCTCGGCGGCCAGGCCCGTGTGCGCGGTGTCACCGGTACGTGGAAGGACCTCAGCGACAACGTCAACCTGATGGCCAACAACCTGACCAGTCAGGTGCGGAACATCTCACGGGTCTCCGCGGCCGTGGCCAACGGTGACCTGACCAAGAAGGTCACCGTCGAGGCGCGCGGTGAGGTCGCCGAGCTCGCGGAGACGGTCAACACGATGGTGGCGACCCTGTCGAACTTCGCGGACGAGGTCACGCGGGTGGCCCGCGAGGTGGGTACCGAGGGCGAGCTGGGCGGTCAGGCCCGGGTGCCGGGTGTCTCCGGTACGTGGAAGGACCTGACCGAGTCGGTGAACTCGATGGCCTCCAACCTCACCGGTCAGGTGCGGCAGATCGCCGCGGTCACCACCGCCATCGCCAAGGGCGACCTCACCAAGAAGATCGACATCGACGCGCGCGGTGAGATCCAGGAGCTGAAGAACACCATCAACACGATGGTCGACCAGCTCTCCAACTTCGCCGAGGAGGTCACGCGGGTGGCCCGTGAGGTGGGTACGGAGGGCATCCTCGGCGGCCAGGCGCGCGTCCGGGACGTCGACGGCACCTGGCGCGACCTCACCGAGTCGGTGAACGAGATGGCCGGGAACCTGACCCGCCAGGTGCGGGCCATCGCGGCCGTCGCCACGGCGGTCACCCGCGGCGACCTCAACCTCAAGATCGACGGGGTGGACGCGGCGGGCGAGATCCAGGCCCTCCAGGACAACATCAACACCATGATCGCCAACCTGCGCGACACCACCCTCGCCAACGAGGAGCAGGACTGGCTCAAGGGCAACCTGGCGCGCATCTCCGGTCTCATGCAGGGCCGCCGGGACCTCGACGACGTCGCCTCCCTCATCATGAGCGAGCTGACGCCGGTGGTCTCCGCCCAGCACGGCGCCTTCTTCGTCGCCATGCCGACCGGCTCCGCCCACGGCGACGCCGGACTCGTGGGGGAGGGCGACGGCTCGTACGAGCTGCGCATGCGCGGGAGTTACGGCTACTCGGCCGGCTCCATGCCCACCTCGTTCCGCCCCGGGGAGACCCTCATCGGGACGGCGGCCGAGGAGAAGCGGACCATCCAGGTCAACGTGCCGCCGGGCTACCTGAAGATCTCCTCCGGGCTCGGGGAGGCCGCGCCCGCCCATGTCATCGTGCTGCCGGTCCTCTTCGAGGGGAAGGTCCTCGGGGTCATCGAGCTGGCGTCCTTCCAGCCCTTCACCCAGATCCAGCGGGACTTCCTCAACCAGCTGGCCGAGCTGATCGCGACCACCGTCAACACCATCAGCGTCAACACCAAGACCGAGGTGCTGCTCAAGCAGTCGCAGGAGCTGACCGAGCAGCTCAAGGAGCGGTCGGCGGAGTTGGAGCACCGGCAGAAGGAACTCCAGGGCTCCAACGCCGAACTGGAGGAGAAGGCCGAGCTGCTGGCCCGGCAGAACCGGGACATCGAGGTCAAGAACACCGAGATCGAGGAGGCCCGGCAGGTCCTGGAGGAGCGCGCCGAACAGCTCGCGGTCTCCATGCGCTACAAGTCCGAGTTCCTGGCGAACATGTCGCACGAGCTGCGCACCCCGCTCAACTCGCTGCTGATCCTGGCCAAGCTGCTGGCGGACAACGCCGAGAGCAATCTGACGCCGAAGCAGGTCGAGTTCGCCGAGACCATCCACGGTGCCGGCTCGGACCTGCTCCAGCTGATCAACGACATCCTCGACCTGTCCAAGGTCGAGGCGGGCAAGATGGACGTCTCGCCGACCCGGATCGCCCTCGTCCAGCTCGTCGACTACGTGGAGGCGACCTTCCGGCCGCTCACCGCGGAGAAGGGCCTCGACTTCTCGGTACGGGTCTCGCCCGAGCTGCCGGCCACCCTCCACACCGACGAGCAGCGGCTGCTCCAGGTGCTGCGGAACCTGCTGTCGAACGCGGTGAAGTTCACCGACACGGGAGCCGTCGAGCTGGTGATCCGGCCCTCGGGCGCGGACGTGCCGCAGTCGATCCGGGAACAGCTCCTGGAGGCCGGTTCCCTGCGTGACCCGGAGGCGGAGCTGATCGCCTTCTCGGTCACCGACACCGGGATCGGCATCGCGGCGAGCAAGATGCGGGTGATCTTCGAGGCCTTCAAGCAGGCCGACGGGACGACCAGCCGGAAGTACGGCGGTACGGGCCTGGGCCTGTCGATCAGCCGGGAGATCGCCCGCCTGCTCGGCGGCGAGATCTTCGCGGCGAGCGAGCCGGGCCGTGGTTCGACCTTCACGCTGTACCTGCCGCTGGAGCCGGTCGCGCAGGCCGGGGGCGCGTCCGGGTCGGGCACGGCCGACTCCGACGAGGGCCGGTCCCAGGCGGAGGAGGGCGCGGAGGGGGCCGACCACTCCTTCCCGCACTTCTCGCCCGCTCCCGTACGCGGCGAGGCGCGGTCCGGGGCCGGGGCGCTGTTCCGGCACCGGCGGAAGGCGGCGGCGGAGGCGGCGGAAGTGCGGTCCTCGGCGGCCGGCGGGGCCGGCCGTGCCGCGCAGGGCGGCGCGGCGGACCGTACGGAGGAGGAGGCGGCGCCCGAGCCGCGCCGTACCTTCTCGTTCTCCGGCGAGCGGGTCCTCATCGTGGACGACGACATCCGCAACGTGTTCGCGCTCACCAGCGTCCTGGAGCAGCACGGCCTGTCGGTGCTCTACGCGGAGAACGGCCGCGAGGGCATCGAGGTGCTGGAGCAGCACGACGACGTGGCGGTCGTCCTGATGGACATCATGATGCCGGAGATGGACGGATACGCGACGACGACCGCGATCCGGCGCATGCCGCAGTTCGCCGGGCTGCCGATCATCGCGCTCACCGCGAAGGCGATGAAGGGCGACCGGGAGAAGGCGATCGAGTCGGGCGCCTCGGACTACGTGACGAAGCCGGTGGATCCGGACCATCTGCTGTCGGTCATGGAGCAGTGGATGCGGGACGAGTGACGCCGCGGGCGGGCCGGCGCGGCCCGCCCGCACCCGCCCCCGGCCCGCCCGGGACGGACTGTCGCCATCCGGGTGTGAGAGGCCCGGAAGCGGGGAACCTTCTCGTCTCGCACCGCGTTTCCCGTACGTGCGCGACGACCGTGCACAGTGACATCGCGGTGACAGGGTGTGGCGACGGGCGGGGTGCGGCTACGATGACCGGCACAAGGACGGACGGCGCGAGGAAGCCGTCCCCTGGGGCGGCGCCCGGTGCTTCCCCCGGTTCCGGGAGCCGGGGCGAGCCGTTGCCGGGGCGAGGAGGACGGGGCATGGTGCAGAAGGCCAAGATCCTCCTGGTCGATGACCGGCCGGAGAATCTGCTGGCGCTGGAGGCCATTCTCTCCGCGCTCGATCAGACCCTGGTGCGGGCATCGTCCGGGGAGGAAGCGCTCAAGGCGCTGCTGACGGACGACTTCGCGGTGATTCTCCTCGACGTCCAGATGCCGGGGATGGACGGTTTCGAGACCGCCGCGCACATCAAGCGCCGCGAGCGGACGCGGGACATCCCGATCATCTTCCTGACCGCGATCAACCACGGCCCCCACCACACCTTCCGGGGGTACGCGGCCGGGGCGGTCGACTACATCTCGAAGCCGTTCGACCCCTGGGTGCTGCGCGCCAAGGTCTCGGTCTTCGTCGAGCTCTACATGAAGAACTGCAAGCTGCGCGAGCAGGCGGCCCTGCTGCGGCTCCAGCTGGAGGGCGGCGAGGGCGGCCACGGCAAGGAGTCCGCGGGACTGCTGGCCGAACTGTCCGCCCGGCTCGCCGCCGTCGAGGAGCAGGCCGAGGCGCTGTCGAAGCAGCTCGACGACGACTCCGCGGACGCGGCGGCCGTCGCCACCGCCGCCCACCTGGAGCGCAAGCTCACCGGGCTGCGCCGGGCATTGGACGCGCTGGAGCCGGGCACGGGCGGCGCGCCCTCGATGCCCGCCCAGAA